>NZ_BAAABL010000033.1:0-173025 GCF_039520965.1 Halarchaeum salinum | reverse complement strand
GCGTTGCCGGACCGAAGTCGAGGTCTTCCGTCCCCGCGACTTCGATCGTGTACTCGCCAGCGTCCTGGTTGCTCAGGTCGAGCGTCCAGGAAGCCTCACCGTCCGCATTCTTGATCGTGTCCGAGCCCTCGATGACGTCGCCGGTGATCTCCAGACCACTGGAGTCCATCACGGCGAGTTCGAGGTCCTCGGCTTCCGCGTAGTTCCAGTCAGCGTTGATGGTGAGCGCCCCCGCGTTCGCCTCGGAGACCGACCCACCGGAGATGTCCGCACCGTTCGGGTTGTTCACTTCGAGTTCGGTGACACGCGGCGTGTTCACCGTCACGCCGGGCGCGCCGGACTCGCCAGTGTTCGTGTACTGACCCTCAGACTGGTCCTGCGGGATCGGCGGGCTCAGGATCGTCCCTTCTGCGTTCCCGGCAACACCCGTCAGCGAACTGTCGAGGTCACCAGCGAAGGTGAGGTCCTCCTCACCCTTGTAGACGGTTGCACCGTCGAAAATGAACACTTCCGAAACACCGTCGGTCGGGGCTTCGCCCGTCCCGTCAGCGTTCCCCGCGCGGCTGTCCTCACCGCCCGTCGACGAGCCGGTGTCCGGCTCAACGACGTCGAAGGAGAACGACGTGTCAGCACCGGACTGCGCAGCGGAGAGCGTCGGCGAAACGCCCTGTGTCGCCGAGGCACCCGTCGTATCCAGCGTAAGGGTGATGGTCACGTCACCAGACACACCGTTCTGGTTGGTGCTGATGAGATCAAAGGTGAACGCATCGTTGCTGGTGTTCAGGTTCTCGTTTGCGACGTCGATCTCAGCAGGAGAGTCCGACACCGTCGCGCCGGTGACGGAGATCCCGTCGGGGTAGTTGCTGAGGTCAAGCGTAGCGTTCTCTGTGCCGTTCGAATCGAATCCCGCAGTGAACACGAGATCCTGACTATACGATGACTGGCCGGTCTCAACGTCGTCGGATGAGACCTGTGACCAGGTGGAAGCACTCGCAGCAGCGCCGCCCGTGAACGCGACGGTGGCTCCGAAGACGGAGAGCACCATCAGCGCCGACAGGAGCACTGCGCGGAGCTTTGAGTTGTTGTCTGTCATTGTTTTTATAGTTTGACTGGGGGTGTCGTTCGAACCTGCCGCGGGGGCAGTACTAGACGCGATCCAGTCGGGTAGGAGTACATCCCTAGCAAGAGCGTGCTGTGGTAAGTACTTTGTGTGCGATACTCCGCCGAGAAGGGCTGAGAGTGCGTCACACACCCATCTGACGGGTTAGTGGAAAACAAACGGACAGAAAAACCGGCTGGGGTGCGGTCCTCAGGCGGGCTGCCCGCGCGACGCCCGGTAGTCGTGGACGCGCTCGGCGACGCCATCAAGGAGGACGAGCGTCGGCGGGAGCGTGGCGAGCGACGCGAGCAGCGTCAGGAAGATGACGCCGACGGTGAGGAAACCGAACCCGCTGAGGATCGGGAACGGCGAGAGGATCAACGCCGAGAAGCCGAAGACGGTCGTCATCCCGGAGACGCTGATCGCCTTCCCGACGCGCGCGGAGGCAACCTGCACGGCGTCGAGTTTACTCATACCCTCACGGGCTTTCTCCTCGTAGTAGCGCTCCATCACGATGATGGTGTACTCGGCCCCGATCCCGACGGTCATCGCACCGAGGCTCGCGCCCAGCGGCGACACGGGAATCCCGAGCTCGTACATGTAGATGTTCTGCCAGCCGAGGACGAACACCATGGGGACGAGCGGCGCGACGGCCTTCACGAGATCGCGGTAGTAGAGGAGCAACAGCCCGAAGACGAACAGCAGGCCGAGGGCCGTCGTCGTGTTCCGCGAATTGATCTGCGAGACGATCGAGGGCGTCGAGACGGCGGCCGTCCCCGTGACCTCGGCGGTGACGCCGGGCGGCGGGTTGCTGTACGCAGTGGCGCTCTCGGCGTTATCGAGGAACGAGAGCATCTCGGCGGTGGTCATGTCCTGCACCGTCGCGATGGTTACGTGCGCGCGCCCGTCATTATAGTACTGTTCAAGCGTCTTCTGCGGGACGTCGTCGAGGACGCGATTCACCCCGGCCTCAGTCTGCGGGATCTCCCCGCCGTTGTGTTGTTTGACGAGTGTCGCGGGGGAGTCGACGCCCGTGATGAGCGGCGTCTCCGTCGCGACGTCCTCGAACTGCACCATCCAGCGCAACACTTCAGGGTCGCGCAGATTCGTGCCGGTGACGAGCATGCTGTAGCTCGTACTCGAGCCGCCGCCGGTGACGGACTGGAACTGCTGGAGGTCGACGTAGGCGGGAAGGTCCTGCGGGATGAACTCGTTCGTGTCCGTCATCGTGTCCAGCGACGAACTCACCTGGAAGCCGGCCCCGGCGAGCACGAGCGCGAGCACGAGCACGGTCTTCGGGTGGCTGGCGAACACCCGCGAGGAGCGTCCGAGGAGCCGGCCAACAGTACCGACGCTGGCGAGCCGATCTTCTGCGGATTCCTCGTCGTCGGTAGTGTCGTGTTCCAACTCCCCGTCGAAGCGCCACCGGACGTAGATGGTGAGCAGGGAGAGCAGGATAAGGATCCCCGCAGCGTACGTGAGCATGACGCCGAGGATGGACGTCTGGGCGAACCAGATGGTCGCGGGCGACGTCGTGGACACCCAAGTCGCAGCGAACCCGAGTGCGGCCGCGAGCATCGCGACGAGCACGGGCGGCCCGACACCACCGAGGGCGATCGGGAGCGCCGTCCGTGGCGGACGTTGCTCCAGTTCCTCCTCGTAGCGCTCGTGGAACTGGACGGAGTAGTCGATCCCCAACCCGATCAGGATGGGGAACACCGCGCTCGTCAGCGTCGAGTTCGGGATGCCCGCATACCCGATCGCGCCGAACGTGTAGATGACGCCGACGAAGACGGCGACGATCGGGAGGAGGCGCAATCTGACCCCGCGGAAGAGGAAGAACAGCGCCACGATCATCAGCCCGACCGCGAGGCCGAGGAGCTGGGAGGTACTCTGCTGGATGACGCTCGACATCTGCGCGGAGAACGCAGCGCTCCCCGTGACAGTCACGGAGGCACCAACGGGGAAGTTCGCCCACTGCTTGACGTCGACCGCGCGGTCGTAGATCGGCCGCTCTTCCTGCTGTGAGAGGCCGGTGTCAGTGGTGATACTGACGATTGCGTAGTCGGGTGAGCCGAGCACGGATTCGATCTTCCGCTCGGAGTTCGGGATCCGCCCGTACTCGGCTCTGACCTGGTCGGCCGGGCTAGTGACGCTGTACACGTTCTGCGTCTGGCTCATCCGCTGATCGAGTCTGTCGACGGCGCGGATCGTCGACGGTTCGGTGACGTCGCCGCGGATGAGGACGGCAACGCTCCCGTGATCGAAGGACTCGGAGTAGGCCTCGAACGTAGGGTTCTCGGCGACGAACGCGGAGTTACCGGTCACGCTCGTGATCTGTGCCGCGCCGCCGACCGACACGAAGATCAGGAGGACGGCGAGCGCGAGCGTCGCCACCGGGCGCTCTTGCACCCGATCGCCGATGGACGCGAAGATGCCGCGGAGCTTACCCATACGTGGTCCCTCCGTGTGGAGCCGCGCTCATCGGCGGCGATAGAGGACGTAGGCACCGCCGGCCACGACGAGCACGGCGACGACGATGACCGGGAGCGGGACCGGGAGGCCGCCGCTCGACGGCGAGACGGGAATCCCGATCGGCAGCCCGTCGGTGTACTTCGTGTCGCCATCAGTGTCGTCGTAGCGCACCTCGATGGAGGCGGCGTACGCCTTCGTGAGTGCGCCCGAGCCGGCGCTGACGGTGAACGTCGCGTTCGTCGTCTCACCGGGCTGCATCGTCCCGAGATACGCGCCGTCGTCGGACGTCGAGATCGGGTCGCTCACGAAGATTTTGGCGTTCGTCGCGGAGACAGGCTCCGCACCGTTATAGCGGATACCGACTGTCACCGAGTCGCTCCCGCCGGGCGAGACGCCGGTGGAGACGTTCGTGACGGTGAACGGGTCGCGCTCGGGGCCGATCGAGATCGACTTTCGGATGGGGGTGTCGGTCGTCCGCACGTCACCGTCGGCGTTCTCGTACTGCACGGTGAACGGGAAGGTGTTCGTGCCGGGTTCGGCGCTCGCGGGGATCGTCACCGTGAACGAGACGGGTGCGGACTCACCAACCGCGAGGTCACCGACGGACGACTCGCCGTTCGTCGCCGTCACGGTCGACGTCTGGCCGAGTTGCACCGCGACGTTCCGCGCGTCGCCGGGGCCGGTGTTGACGACCGTCGCGTTGATCCGCGCTTCGTTCTCGTCGACGCGGAAGTTCTCCGTCGAGACGTCACGGAGTTCGAACGAGCGTTCGGGGCGCACCTGCACGCCCGTCGTCAGCGTATCGGACTGCTCGGTGACGCCATTCTGGTTCTCGTAGGAGACGACGGCGTTGACGGGGTACTCACCCGGGGAGGTCTCGCTACCCGCACCAACCTGTGCGGAGACGGTCGTCGTCTCGCCGGGGTCGAGCGTCGGGACGTAGAGGCTGGTCTCCCCCTGTGCGTTCGACGGCGAACCGAAGTAGAGCGATCCGGACTGCGTCGAGAGCTGGACGGACGCGGCGTTCGCGGTTCGCGTCCCCGTGTTCTCTAGCGTGAACGAGAGGCTCCCGGTATCGCCGGCGAAGACGGCGTTGTTCCCCTCGGAGACGACATCGAACTGCGGGCGGTCCTCGACGGTGATGGTAACATCCTTGCGCTCGTCGATAGTACTCCAGATGTATTCGGGCTGTTCGGTATCACTGTATGTGACTGCACGGACGTGCTTGTACTCGACGCGGACAGGGATATCGTACGTGCCGGGAGTCGCGTTCCCGATTTCGACGTTAAAGTCGAAGGTTGACGTGCTTGAGCCAGGGATCGAGCCACGGACAATGGTGCCCGTCTTCACGTCGATGGGCGCATCGATCTGGTCTTCGAGCACCGTCAGTCGGACGTTCTGTGCGGTCTTGATCTTCTCCTCATACTGGGCGGGTCCCCCCTGCTGGATCCGGCCGTCGTTGGATGCGACGACGGAAAGGGTAGCAGCCTCGCTTGCTTTGAACGTGTCGTCGGACACGGAGAGTGAGACTTCAGGATTCCCATAGACGGAGTTCTCTGCCACGACCGGTGTGGCTGGGACGACGAGTACCAGTGCGAGGACAAGTAAAACGATTTCGCGACGCATCACGGGGCTGTACAGTCGAAACAGGGATAAAAACGATGGAACCCCCCGTTGGTTGCTCGGGGTTTAGCCGAGTCGAGGGCCGACGTGTCTGCGTCCGCGTCGTGTGAGTCGTGTCGCGTGGCTCGGCGGACGTGCGTGTGTCACTTGCGGAAGCGCGTGCCGGCGACGCCGACGACCACGCCGCCGAGAAGCAACCCGAGACCGGCGATCGGGATCCCGCCGAATCCGCCGCTCAGGAAGGCGTTCTGCGCAGACGCAGTAGCAGTACCACCGTCCGTCGACGCCAGCCCCCGCGAACCGATCGTCGCGGTGGTGCTACTGGACGCACCGCCGACCGTATAGGAGACATCAAGTGACACGCTCGCCGGCTCGGAGCTGACGGGGACCGTGAGCGTCCCCGAGGACGAGGCGTTGATGCGATCGACCGAGGCACTCGGCAGGGACTCGCCCGACGAGTCCGCCGTCACGAGGACGTCGTGGATCGGTGCGTTACCGGCGTTCGCGATGTGGTACTGGAGGAGCGTTGAGTCGTTCTCCTGAACGACCGTCGCGTCGACGCGTACGTCATCCTCAAGCGCGTCAACCGTGGTGGAAGTGAGGCCGGTGACGCTCTCGTCCTCACTGGTGAGGGTCGCCTTCAAGTTCATGTCACCGGCCTCCTCGGGGGAGACGGTGAACGTGAACGTCGTCATGTTTTCAGCGGGGATGGTCGGGCGCATCCGCGTCTGTGCATCGACGGTATCGCCGAAGTCGTCGAGGCGAAGCGTGACGTCAGAGAGCGCGTCCTCACTGGGGTTCGAGACGGTCACGTCGACGGTGGACTCGGCACCGGCGACCATCGAGCCAGCGTCGATGTGGACGCGGGGCGCGGGTTCGGGCTCGCTGGACGAGGGTTCGTCGACGTCGATGTAGACCGGGCGGGTAACGGTCGAGACCGCCTGGGCGTCGCCCGTCGAGTTCACGGTCGTCCCGCGGACATGGATGGTGAGGGATTTCTCACCAGCGGTCTCGAACGAGGTCCGGAGCGGCACGTCGAGCGTCTCGTCGGCCCCGATCGTCCCGAGGTCGTCGGCTTCTGCGACTACGTCACCGCCCGCGGTGGTGAGCGTAATCTCGTTGATGTGGAACCCCCCTTCACCGGCGCTAGAGTGCCGAATCGTCGGCGTAATGGTGATCGCGTCGCCGGTCTCGGGGTTGTCGTTGGAGACGGCGACGTCGGAGACGGTGACGTACGTTACGCTACTCGCAGCGCCGGCACCGACGAGCAGCGAACAACAGACGAGAACGGCAATCGTCACGGCGAGTAGTCGACTGAGGTGGGATCGCTTCGTTCGTGGCATACAGAGTTTAGGCTAGCCTAAAAGCACATAAGCGTATTGTTTTAGGCTGGCCAAAACCTCCGCGCCGGGGATGGAACTGCGCGGTCTCAATTCAAGGTTCGGAGAGCGAGAACAAAAGCGTCCCGGAGTCGATTCACCGCGCGACCAGAGCGGCGATCTCACCGGAGGATCGCGAGATAGGTCACGGCGAAGACGACCACCGTCGCGGCGGCTACAGCCCCGAACGAGAACGTGAGGTAGTCGAGAAGCGACGCGCCGTACACGACGATCGTGGCGTAGATCACGGACAAAACGACCGCGATCGGATACACGACACGGGGGTCCCCATCGACCATACGGGTATCTACACGCCGGTCGGCATCAAACTCCCGAACACACCCTCAAGTGCGATGGCGGTACCACGAGGTGGTGTGAACCTCGAATCCGTCCGTCTTACCGGGAGCGATCGCGGCGTCGCGGGGCTCCCGATCCGTCTCGTCGTCGCGTTCGTCGTCGGGACCGCCGTCCTGGGCGTGATGCTCAACATGATCAGCGGGGTCGGCGCGCTCACGACGACAGAACTCGACGCGCGTCCGACACCCGACGTCGTCCACACGGAGAACACCACGATCACCGTCGCGGCGGTCGACACGGGGGGACACGCCATCCCCGACGTCACGGTCGTCCTCAGCGCGGACACCGCCGGTCTCGCGGGCGGCGAACCGATCGTCGCGCGGACGAACGCGACCGGCGTCGCGACCATCCGTGCGACACCAACGCTCCCGCCAACGGCCGGTCAGGGAACGCTGACGCTCACGGTCAACCCGCCGAGCGGAAAATACGCCGATCGGCGCGCGAACACGGACGTCCTTGTCGTCCGCTAGTCCCAATCGATCCAGTCGAGCTCCCAGCCACGACGTCGATCGGCGCGTTTTTGGGCGTGTTCTTGGTCCTCTCGGTGGGTTCGGTTACGGGTCGGTACGCCGCTCTGCTCGCCCTCGACGAGCAACGGGGCGAACGCGACCGATCGGCCCTCGTGTACGATATCGCCGCCGTTCTCGACGGTCGCGAGTCGCTGCTCGCCCGTACCCAGCGGCATGACGAGTCGGCCGTCGGCGGCGAGTTGCTCGCGGAGCGCGTCCGGCACGTCGACGGCCGCCGCTTCCACGAGAATGCGATCGAACGGCGCGTACTCCGGGAAGCCGTGCGCGCCGTCGCGACAATCGACGAGCACGCCCGCGTGGCCAGCGCGCCGGAGGTTGTCGCGGGCCGCCCAGACGACCCGGCGTGCAATGTCGATGGCGTGAACGTTCTCGTCGCCGACGATTTCGGCGACGACTGCCGCAGTGTACCCGACGCCCGCGCCGACGATCAGGACGTCGTCACCGGGTTCGGGCGCGAGCGCCTGGACGAGCGCGCCGGCGGTACTGGGTGCGAGGACGCGCGTCCCGTACGCCTCGAACGATCGGTCGTTGTACGCGCGGTGGTCGGCGTCAACGAACTCGTGGCGCGGGACAGCGCGCATCGCCGTTCCGACGGGGTCGGGTTCGATGACACCCCGAAGTTCGTGTTCGAGGCTGTCGACCATCCCGTCCCGGGCGACCGCGTACTCCATACGCGGGGTTGGAGACCGAGGATCTTGAACGATCCGAACGGCCGAACCCGACCTGCATCGACACGAACCAACGAACCGACTACTGCATCGACACGAAACGGACGCGACCGAGGCGTTCGCGTTCAGTGCCGTCCGCGCCGACATCGACGCGTACGAGTCGCTGCGCGAGGTCCCCGACGGGTGCGAGGACGCGACCGCCGGCCCGCGTCTGGTCGAGGATCGCGTCGGGAATCTCGGGTGCGGCGCAGGTGAGGTAGGCGGCGTCGTACGGCGCACCCTCGGGCCACCCCTCGCGGCCGTCGCCCTGTCGGACGTGCACGTCACCGTAGCCCGCGTCCTGAAGGTTCTCGCGGGCGTCGGCGGCGAGGTCCTCGACGTACTCGACACTGAAGACGTTCTCCGCACCGACGAGCTCGGCCGTGACGGCGGCGTGATAGCCACAGCCCGTCCCGATTTCGAGCACTGTCTCGCCTTCCACGAGGTCGAGGTGGTCGGCCATCACGGCGACCATGTGCGGGGCGCTGATCGTCTGGTCGTGGCCGATCGGGAGTGGACGATCGGCGTACGCGTCGCCGTGGCGCTCCTCAGGGATGAAGACGTGTCGCGGCACCGCCCGGATCGCCTCGACGACGCGTCGATCGAGGTCGTAGCGTTCGGCGAGCCGGTCGGCGAGTCGATTTCGGGCCTCCTCGTACGCCATAGTCGAGTGCGCGCGTGCGACGCGGGAAAAAGTGGGGGCCGATCGAACGGGGAGCGACCGATCAGGCGGAAGTTACCAAGCGGACCAGGCCTTCGAGGATTTATCGACGCCGTAGACGCGCTTGACGTCCTTAGCGAGGACGGTATCGCCCTCGTGGCCGAGCTTCTGGAAGTCGTAGCGTTCGATGGCATCCTCGCGGACGTGGATGCCCTCGACTTCGAACTCCTCGTCGCCGAACTCGTACGTCTCGCCGATGATGAACTCCTCGTCGCCCGGGAGTTGGAGGTCGAGGCTACGCGTGCCATCGCCCTCGCCGTCGCGCGGGTGGACGGTGATCGGCACCGACACGTTGTCGACGGCGCGGGTCCAGAAGGTCTCGACCTCGCCCGCCGTGGTGCGCGTCACGCGCTCCTCGGGCCCGACTTCGATGTCGGTGACCCGGACCTGCATGATGACCTCCTCGGTTTCGAGGATGAACTCCTCGCCCGTCTGGACGTCCTCGTCGGCGGGCATCTCGACCGACGCGGTGAACGAGTCGCCCTCCTGTGAGACGACGACGGTCGGTTCGACGGTGTCCTCGGAGTCGAGTGGCGCTTTGTGCGTGTGACCGCATTCGGTGCAGCGGACCGTGGCGGTCCCCCCACCGACCGTGAGGAGCTCGTGGACCGTCTCCTGCTCCGGGGAGCAGGAGGGGCACGCGATAGGTGCCCGTTCGGCGTGTTCGCTCATAATCGGTGTAAGCGGCCCGAGGCGTAAAAACCCGCGGAGAGGCCCGAGCGTTCGCGTGCGGGTGTCTCGCTAGGAGACCGGGGTCAGTCTCGCCTTCCCGAGGCCTACGGCTCGGGGAGCCGTAGCTCCTCGTCTACTCGCGGTTCCTTCGTCACCGCTCGTTTTCTGGAAGCCTCACGGCTTCCCCATCCGCATACACGGTTGGCTCCCGAATGATGCCGTCGAGGTGGATCGGCGCATCCGTCTCGCCACCGATACCGGCGTCGTCACCGATGGCGATGTGGACGGTCCCGGCGGCTTTCTCGTCGAGCAGGACGCTCCCCACCAACTCCGTGACGGCGACGTTCGTCCCGATGCCGAGCTCGGCGAGGTTGTACGCGGCGTCGCCGACCTCATCAGCCGCGGCCTCGACTTCCGCGCGGACGGCATCGTCGGAGATGTCGGTGACGTAGCCGTCCGCGACCTCGAAGCGGAGTTCGTCCGCCAAGCGCCCGTGGGGCATCATCGTCCCGTCGACGACGTACGTCCCGTCGGCGGTTTCCGGGGAGACGAACACCTCGCCGGCGGGAAGGTTCGAGAAATCCCCGGGCTCGTGGACCATCCCGGTGTCCTGTCGCCACTCCCGAGTGCCGGGCTCGAGGGTGATGTCGGTGCCAGCCTCGGTGGTGACGCGGATCTTGTCGGCGTCACGGACCTGTGCGAAGACGTCCGCGCAGTGCCGCCGGATAGTCGCATAGTCGGCGTCGAGACCGGTCGTGAAGACGTCCTCGGTGATCCCGGGCAGCGTCGCACCGCGGACGCCGGCGTCGCTCGCTCGCGACCGCGCGCGCGTGTGCGAGAGGCTCTTTGTCGTCGGTGCGAGGAAGGCGTCGGCCTCGCGCATCGCCGCGGCGACGGGCGCGGGCGGTTCGGCCCCGTGTTGCTCGCCGGGCGGATACCGAAGGATCGTCGCGTCGTCGGTGACGTCGCTGGCGGCCGCGTAGAGCGCCTCACCGATCGGCTGGCGCTCGTCGTCGGTCACGACGACCACGGTTTCGTCGGCCTCGATCCCCAGGCACTGGACGACGGCGGTGTCGGCGATGTCGCGGAGCGTCGACATAGCCGTCACCTCGCCCGCCCGGGCGTTAGGCCTTGCCCTCATCACCGATCCAATTACTCGACGCGTAGTTAATTTCCCCTAATTTTTCCCGAAAGAATTAATCAGACGGGCACCGGATACACGCATGATGCTTCGAGTCGGCGTCAACGGATACGGGACCATCGGCAAGCGCGTCGCTGATGCGCTTGCGGCACAGCCCGACATGACGGTCTCTGGGGTCGCAAAGACCACCCCGAACTTCGAGGCCACGGCCGCACATCGGCGCGGCTACGCGGTCCACGCCATCGACGACGCGGCCGCGTTCGCCGCGGCCGACGTCCCCGTGGCGGGCGACCTCGACGACCTTGTCGCGGCGAGCGACGTCGTCATCGACTGCACGCCTGCCGGGATCGGCGCGCAAAACCGCGAGATCTACGAAGCCCATGACACGCCCGCGCTCTACCAGGGCGGCGAGGACGCCGACGTCGCGGACGCGAGCTTCAACGCCCGCGCGAACTACGACGAGATCGCGAACGGCGACGCCGAGCACGTCCGCGTCGTCTCCTGTAACACGACCGGCCTCTCACGCGTCCTCACGCCGCTCGATGAGGTCTACGGTGTCGAGAAGACGCGCGCGACACTCGTTCGTCGCGGCGGCGATCCCAGTCAGTCCGATCGCGGCCCGATCAACGACATCCTCCCCGATCCGGTGACCGTCCCGTCACACCACGGCCCGGACGTCAACACCGTGTTGCCCGACCTCGCCGTGGACACGATGGGTGTCACCGTCCCGGCGACGCTGATGCACCTCCACAGCGTCAACGTCACCCTCGAAAGCGACGCCGACGCCGACGCGGTACGCGAGACGCTGGCCGACGAATCGCGCGTCTTCGTGGTCCCGGAGCACGCGCGCGTCGCCGGCCCCGGCCACCTCAAGGAGCTCGCGAAGGACGCGGGCCGCCCCCGCGGCGACCTCTGGGAGAACTGCGTGTGGGGTGCCTCGATCGCCGTCGAGGGCCGCGATCTGTACTTCTTCCAGGCGATCCACCAGGAGAGCGACGTCGTCCCGGAGAACGTGGACGCCGTCCGGGCAATCGCCGGCGACGCCGACGCCGCCGAGAGCGTCGTTCGGACGAACCGCGCGCTCGGCGTCGGTCGTTTCGACCCGACCGACGGCGACGCCACCGCGGCCGACGGAAGGGGAATGGCCGCGAGCGCCGACGACTAGTCGAGGTCGACGAACGTCACGTCACCCGACTCCGTATCGATCGTGGCGACGTGGTAGCTGTCGTCGCCACCCGGGAACGGGAGCCCGCCGGGGTTCACCCGGTGTGTGTTACCGACGACGTCGTGGCGTCGCTCGTGCGTGTGCCCGCAGAGCACGTAGTCATACTTTTCGCAGGCGACGAGCGCGTCCGTGAGCGTCCCGCTCGTCCCGTGATAGACCGCGATCTCCACACCGTCGATCGTGAGCTCAGCCGATTCGCCGCGATAGTCGCCGAACTCTCGGATCGCGTCTTGGAGGGCCCATTCGCCGTCGTTGTTCCCGCGGACCGTATGGAACTCGAACGCGTCGCTGTCGAAGACGACCGCGGTGAATGGCGCGACGACGTCGCCGCAGTGGATCACGGTCTCGCAGCCGACGTCCTCGAAGTGCGCGACGGCCGCCCGCGCGCGTTCGATGTCGTCGTGCGTGTCGGAGACGACGCCGACGAGCATTACGCCGCGTCCTCCAGCACGTCGACGGCGGGGAGCGACTCGCCTGTGAGCGCGCGGATGTACGCGCCGCCCGCGATCGAGACGTGCGAGAAGTCGGCCTCGTCCAGGCCGTACATCTCGATGGCGCGCGAGGTGTCGCCGCCGCCGACGACGCTGAAGCAGTCCGTCTCGGCGATTGCCTCGAGGACGCCGACCGTCCCCACGCTGAAGCGTTCGTCCTCGAAGAGGCCGAGTGCGCCCTTCACGAAGACGGCCTCGGACTCGTGAATGATGGGCGCATAGGTCTCGACCGTCTCGCTCCCGACGTCGAGGAACCCCTGGGTCTTCTCCTCGATCGCCTCGACGTCGATCTCGGCGCGCTCACCCTCGGCATCCTCGTAGGCGAGATCCGAGGCGAGCGTGATCGCGTCGCCACGCTCGTCGAGCACGGAGCGGATCGTGTCGGCGTTTCGCTCCCACTGCTCGTCGAAGAGGTCCATCCCCTCGACGTCCTCGCCGACAGGGTAGCCCGCGGCGCGGAGGAAGAGCTCGCCCGCGATCCCGCCGAGCAGGAACTGATCGACTTTCTCGTCGAGGGCCTCCATCACGCTGATGACGTCGCTGGCCTTCGTCCCGCCGACGACCATCGTCACCTGGCCGTCGAAGTCGCGCTCGGCGATGGCGGTGTTCGCCTCGTACTCGCTCTCCATGACGCGGCCCGCGTAGGCGGGGAGGGCGAGCGGGAAGCCGACGATCGAGGCGTGCTTGCGGTGGGCGGCCGAGTAGGCGTCGTTCACGTACGCGTCGAACGCGGGCGCGAGCGTCTGCACGAACTCCGTGTCGGCCTTCGTCTCGGGCGATGCTTCGGGGAGTTCGTCCTCGCACATCCGGACGTTCTCCAGCAGGAGGATCTCGCCGGCGTCGAGCGCCTCGATGGCCTCGATGGCTTCCGGGCCGTAGGTATCGGGAACGAAGCCGACGTCGCGACCGACGTGTTCGGCGAGGATGTCCGCGTGCTGGCGCAGCGAGACGAAATCGTCGTCGCCGGGCCGGCCCTGGTGGGCCATGCAGACAACGCGGTCGCCGCGTTCGGCGAGTTCGCGAACGGTCTCCGCGTGGCGCTCGAAGCGGCGGTTGTCCTGGACGGTGCCGTCCTCCACGGGGGAGTTGAGGTCGAGGCGGACCAGCACGCGCTGGCCGGGGTCGAGGTCGTCGATAGTGTTGAAGCTCATAATCGGTGTCGTGGTGTGTGGGTACGTAGTTGTGTGCGAAAAACGATGTGTGATGCGAGCAGGGCAACGCGCGAGTTGTGTGGGCCGTCCCCATCCCGTTCGCGCGTTCAGTCGCGCGGCGAGATTAGTATTCCGTGATGTACGCGGAGACGTCGAGCAGGCGGTTCGAGAAGCCGTACTCGTTGTCGTACCACGTCAGGATCTTCACGAGGTCGCCGTTCTCGCCGACGACGTTCGTGGAGTTCAGATCGACCGTGGAACTGAACGGGAGCCCGAGGATGTCGCTGGAGACGACTTCGTCGTCCGTGTAGCCGAGGACGCCGGCGAGCGGACCGGAGTCAGCAGCGTCGCGGAACGCCGCGTTGATCTCCGCTTCGGTGACGTTCTCCTCGTCGAGGTCGACGACGAGCTCGGTGATGGAGCCGTCCGGGACCGGAACACGGATCGCCATCCCGTCGAGTTTGCCCTCGAGCTGCGGGAGGATCTCCGTGGCGGCCTGCGCGGCACCCGTGGAGGTCGGGACGATGTTCTCGGCGGCGGCGCGACCGCGTCGGGTCTTGCCCTGCGGGCCGTCGATGAGCGACTGCGAGCCCGTGTACGCGTGGACGGTCGTGAGCGTCCCCGTCTCGATGCCGAACTCCTCGTCGAGCACCTTCGCGACGGGCGTGACGGAGTTCGTCGTACAGGAGGCGTTCGAGACGACATCCTCGCCGTCGTACTCGTCGTGATTGACGCCGTAGACGAGCTGCTTCACGGGCTCGTCGCCCTTCGGCGGCGCGGAGATGACGACCTTCTCGGCACCCGCCTCGACGTGCTGGGCGGCCTGATCGCGCTCGCGGAAGATGCCCGTACACTCGAGGGCGACGTCGACGTCCTTCTCGCCCCACGGGAGGTCGGTGGGATCCTGGACGTTCAGCAGCTGGACGCTGGAGTCGTTCACGACGAGCTCGTCGCCGTCGCGCTCGACGCCGTCGAGTCGGCCCATGATGGTGTCGTACTGGGCGAGATACGCCATGTCCTCGAAGTCCATGACGTCGTTGATGCCGACGAGGTCGATACGCGGGTCTTCGAGTGCAGCGCGGAAGACGTTCCGACCGATCCGGCCGAACCCGTTCAGCCCCACGCGAACGACTTCGCCCGTTTCCTCGGCGTCGAGGGAGAGTTCACTCATATACGAGTAATAACGATCAAACAGCTTAAAACCCGCCGGAAGAGGCCAGCATCAGGTACACTATGTCATGGTAGCATACGGCACGAAAGGAGCGTCACCCGCGGGGCCCCGAAGCCTTTTGGCCGGGTACGGCCTACGATGGGCCATGCGACGCGACGACCGGGACGACCCCTTCGACGACTTCTTCAGCGAGATCGAGCGGATGATGGACGACATGATGCACGGGACGGACGGCGGCTACGACGATGCGGGCTTCGGGAGCGACACCCACCTCGACGTCCAAGAGACCGACGAGGAGGTCCGCATCATCGGGGACTTCCCGGGCGTCGAGAAGGACGACCTCTCGCTCAAATGCGACGGTCGAACCCTCACGATCAGCGCGGTGACCGACACCCGCGAGTACGACGAGCGCCTCGAACTCCCCTGCCGCGTCGATGAGCGCTCCGGGAGCGCGAGCTACAATAACGGCGTCCTCGAAGTCACCTTCGAGCGCGCCGAGGAGTCCGCGAACATCGGCTTCGAGTAGTCACAGTCCCATCACAGCCGCCGCGAGGCGATCGTAGAACCCCTCGTCGTACTTCTCGCTGTTGTCGATGGTCGGTCGAGCGTTCGTCTCGTTCACCACGGGCCCGTTGTCCGTAACGAGCACGTCCACACCGAGGAACGCCACGTCGAGCGCCGCCGCCGTCCGCTCGGCGAGCGCGGCGATTTCGGGGTCGGGATCGACACCGACCGCCGTCGCGCCGCGATGGACGTTGTGTTTCCAGCGCCCCGCAGCGATGTCGGCGTCCGGAAGACGGCGCTCAACCGCGCCGACAACTTCACCCTCAAGCACCATCACGCGGTAGTCCCGCGCGTCGGCGAGGTACTCCTGGACGAGGTACGATCGGTCGGCGGTCGCCCGATAGTCGTGAACGAGATCGAGATAGTCACAGATCCCGAGGAAGGTATCGAGGTCGGCAGCCTTCGCGACGCCGATCCCGCGCGTCGTCGAGTTCGGCTTCACCACGACGGGCGAGGGGAGGCGTTCGTAGGCCGCGACGAGCGCGTCGGTGTCCGCGGGGTTCGAGACGAGCACCGAATCGGGCGTCGGGATCCCCGCGTCCTCGAGCGTTGCGAGCACGCCCGCCTTGTTGCGCGACGTGAGGACGGCCTCGCGGTCGTTGAGCCACGGCACGTCGAGCCACGCGTCGAGGACCCCGCCCTCCATGATCCGTCCGGGGAAGACGAAACCGGCGTCGAAGCGCGAGCCGTCGACCGGTGGCTCGGTGAGCGAGTACGACCCGTGGGAGGCCGCGACGGCCTCGACCGCGATACCGCGCTCGGCGAGCGGGCCGCGAACGCGCTCGAAGGTCTCGGCCTCGTTGGCGAACGCGAGCCGGAACATGTCCCCCCTTGGGAGAGGGGCGAGTAAAAGGACTCGTTAGTCGGCCTTCGTCAGAAGGTCCTGCCCGCGCTCGACGTCGATCCGGCACGGCGGCGTGATCTTGTTGTACGCGCGACGGAAGGCCTCCTTCACGGCGTCGGCCTGCTCGACGCTGCACCACGCGGTGAAGAGACGCTCGTTCGGGTAGATGCGGGTCGCCGTCCCGACCGGGACGCCGAAGGCCTGGCGCATCCCGTCGGAGACACGGTCCGCACCCGCACCGGTCGCCTGCTTGTTCTCCCGGATGATCTGGTGGGGGAACTTGCGGAGGATCATCTTGTAGTTGCCCTCGCCGAGTTCCTTGATGAGGTGACGGTTCGCGGAGAGGCGGGAGGCCTCGAGCGATCCGTGGCGGAGCTGACACTCCTCTTCGGGCTTCAGGCTGATCTGGACCGCGTAGTCCTCGGGATCGGACTGGAGGTCGCCCATCTTGAACTGGGCAATCTTCGAGCCGGGAATGCCCGTGACGTACTCCCGTCGCGTGTACGACGGCTTGTCGATCGTCCGGTACATGGAGGCGGGATTGTCGGCCATGGTTACTACCCGAGGCTGACGGCTAGCGTGCGGTTAAAGCCTTCGAAGGGCGTTCGCGGGGCTGAGCGGAGCGAAGGTCCGAGAACGGGGACGCGAGCGCAGAGCGACCGATGGGAGCGATGCGTGAGCACGGCGGGCTGAGCGGAGCAGGCCCGAGAACGACCCTCGCGAGCGCGAGCGAGCACTGGCGGGTCGATGCGCTATCGACGGAGGAGTCGAACGAGACGACGGTCGAGCGCGAGACCGAGCTCGGACGTCTGTATCCGCTTGTCGAGGCGACTGGCAAGGAGGACGCTCCCGACGCCGAGGAGGATGCCCGCGACGACGTCGGTTCCCCAATGGATGCCGAGATACATCGTGGAGACATCGACGCTCAGTGCGAGCACCGCTGCAATCGGGGCCCACTGCGGTAGCTCCGCACGTGTTCGATGTGCCAGCACCGCGACGGAGACGGACAAAGAGGTGTGGAGCGATGGGAAGACGTTCGTGTTCGTGTTCACCTGACTCGTGAGGAGTTGGGACTGCGGCCACGAGGTGTAGAGGAGTGACTGGACCATGTCCGGCATCAGGTTCCGCGGCCCGTAGGCGATGAAGAGGACGTAGAGGATGAGTCCGATGGAGTAGTTGATGGCGTACGTGAGCATGAGGTGCCGAAGCGCACGCCTGTCCGCAAGCGCGAAGTAAGCGACCAGCGGGAACACGAGGAGGAAGACGTAGCCGTAGACGTACACCGCGGAGAAATACGCGGTGAGCGGCGGCGTGGCGAACGACTGGAGCCACGCGACGAACCCGCCTTCGAGGGCGAAGATGGTCCCGGTGATGTTCCATCCGATGATCCAGGAGACATCCGGGCCGACCTGCCGGGCGACCTTGTTCACGAGGAGGACGCCCACGAGGAGGGCGAGGTACGGGAGGATCGAGCGCGTCCGTCGACGGGTGTTCGCGGCCGCCGTGTAGAGCCGGGGCCGACCCACGATGACGATGGATCCGGTGAGGGTGAGCGCCCCGACGACGGCGAGGACGCGCACCAAGACGTCGACGAGCGTCATTGGTCGGTGAGTCTCCCCCCGTTCGTGTAGGCGTAGCCGGCGTCGCGAAACGCTTCGCGGACGGCGGTGACGTCGAAGTCGCCGTCCCGGCCGTAGAACGGCGACCGCGGATTGCCGTCCTCCCACGTCAGGTCGTCGGGAACCCACGGGCGGGGGAGCGGTGATACCGTCGGTCTGGCGTACCCGTCGAAGACGCTATCGACGAGCGCGCGCTTATCGAGGAGGCGAGCGACGACGCGCCGGAAACGCGGGTTCGTCAGCGGGGACTGGCGATTGTTATAGCCGACGTGGTAGAACGACTGCGACCTGTCGGAGAGCAGCGTGAGGTCGTCGTCGCGAACGACGCGCGGGACGGCGCTCGGAATGAGCGGCATCGCGGTGGCGTCGGCGTCGCCCTCGCCGACAAGGGAGATCGCCGCGGCGTCCGACGGGACGACGTGGACGGACAGTTCATCGAACGCGACGCTGGGATCGAGTGGGTCGTCGACACCGGTGAGCGCGTAGTCGTCGAACCGTTCGAGCGTGAGTGAGGTGCCCTCGGTGACGTCGGCGACGCGAAGCGGCCCGCTACCGACGGGCGAGCGGTTCGACCAGACGAGCGCCTCCGTGATACCGTCGAACTGCAAGACGCCGGCGATATCCGCCGGTCGGCGTTTGGCCTCCCAGATGTGTCGCGGGAGGACCGGGAGGGTGAACGCGCGCTCGGCGACTTCCGGTGAGGCGTCGCCACACGAGAGGCGGAGCGTGTGGTCGTCGACGACGGAGACGTTATCGACGAGCGAGCTTCGCCCGCGGAACCGCGGTGCGGGGACTGCGGAGTCGCGATTGCCGAGCGAGGTGTCGGCGAGGAACCGGTACGTGAACGCAACGTCGTCGGCGGTGAGCGGCGTTCCGTCGTGCCACGTGGCCTCGTCGCGCAGCTCGAGCGTTGCGGTACCGTCGTCCCACGACCACGTGCGGGCCTGCCACGGGAGCAGCTCGCCCTCGACGTATCGGGCGAGCGGGTCGTAGAGGAGGCCGAGAAGCGTCCCGTGGCTCCGGAACTCGACCGCGAGCGGGTTGAGGTTCTGCGTCACGCGAGCGTCGGTCGTCGCGACGCGGAGTCGCGTCCGGCCACCGTCTGCCGCCACGCCGGCCGCTTCGAGCGCGAGATAGCGAAGCGGCGAGTCGACGGGGAAGCGATGCCACCCCTCGAAGCGGTCCGTACGGACGGCACCGAGGACATCGGGATGTGCAAGGGGGGTGAACGGCTGTTGGGACGCGATCTCGTGCTGGACGTCGGAGACGTGGGCTCGTCGCGCGCTGCCCGACGTCGAACGCTGCGCATCGAGGAGATCGTCGACGTGCAGGTCGGCGAACCCGAACGGGTTCTGCCAACCGGGTTCGCCGGCGAACGTCGAGCGGAGTAGGGAGTAGAGGAAATCGGGGTCGTATCGGCCGGGGTAGCGGCCGACGTAGAGGTCGAAATCGTGGTTGATGAGGACGTCGCGATAGAGCTCAGATTCGCGTTGAAGGACGATATCGGCGTCGATCCCGCTCATCGAGAGGTGCTCGACGAGGCGTCTGGCGATGGTCGTGGCGACCGGGTCGGTGTCCGCCGGCACAGTCTTGACCGAGAGCGAAACCGTCGACGGGGAGTCGCGAGTCATGAGGGACTGCACGCGGTCGACACAACCAGCGCTCAACGCGGCGAGACCGGTCCCGGTCGCGGCGAGTAGTGACCGGCGAGTGGGCCGCGGCGTGTCGGCGTAGTCGTCCCCGCTCATGTGTCATACTGTGACGTGACGCGAGGCACATAACCGTACTGTTACCCAGTTCAGAGTCCGAAGAGAGCACGCGCGAGCACGAGACACCACACGACGACCGAAGCGGACACCGCCGCCGTGAGGTATCGGCCCGATCGCGCGTCCGCGTCGGCGACGGTGCCCGCGAGCAGGCCGAGCGCGAGCGCGAGCAGCGCGCGGTGCACGAGGAGGTCGACGGGCAGTGCGGTGACGCCGACGGCGAACAGGTCGAACGCGAACGCAGCGCCCCCGCCGACGGCGGCGACGAGGAACGCGGCGGGTGGCAAGAGCGGGCGGGCGAGTCGAGCGGTCAGCCACGGGAGCGCGAGCGCGAGGACCGGATAGAACAGCGCGGCGACGGCTTTCGGCGGGACGCCCGGGAGCGCGTCGCCAGAGACGGCGATCGCGCCAACGCGGGCGGTAGCGACGAGCGCGACCGGGAGCGCGGCGACGAGCGCGCCTCGACGGAGGGTGACGCGGCGGAAGCGCCCGAGGGAGCCGAGGAGAGCCGCGGCGAACACGACGGTGGTGGCCACGCCGTCCCCGTTCACGCGACCGGCGTTCCCGAGCGAGCGGTGGGTAACGCGCGCGACGCCGGGCGTCATCCGAAGGTCGTCCTCGACGTACGACTGTGCGGAGTCGACGCCGACGACGGTGTGTCGGAGCCGGAACCAGTCCCAGTACTCCTCGTGGGCCTGTAACGCCGTCCAGTTCGCCGACGGGGGTGCGTAGCCGCGGACGTGGACGCGAGAGCCGAAGTACGAGCCGTCGTTCGCCTGGAACGACTCGGCGAGCCACCGACCCGAGCCGTTCACGACGGCGTACGTGAATCGCGTCGCCCCGTGTGCCGAGCGCCAGGGGACGAGTTTTGGGCCGCTCCCGCGCTCCCAGTCCCGATCGAGAAAGGTGCGCCGCACTCGGTCCGTCTCTCCGTGGACGACGACATTGATCGCAAGCGTTCGACCCGCCGTCGAGCGCGTCTTGCTCGTGTACGGCCAGAGAGCGTCGTCGCTGACGGAAACGAGCGTCTCTGCCGGGGGGGAGGCATCACCGGAATCGGCCGCGTGCACATCGACGACGAGCCCGGTGAGACCGGCGAGAACGACGACGAGGGCGAATATGAGCGCGAGACGGGACGGAACCGACATCGGAGTAGGCTACGCTACGATCCACCGATGCAAATAGCTGGCCGCTAGGTCGCCTCGACGACGGCGATGACGGCTGTGTGCCTCACTGGCGACCCCGTACGGGGCTGGCGGAGCGCGCGGTGAGTGCCGGATAGACGTCGCGGGGACGACAACCTTCATCCCGACGGCCGGCGTCCGTCCGAGACGAACCCCATGTCCGCAGACGACGGCGTCGACGAACGCCATCTTCCCGTCGGCGAGACGGCCGACGGCGAGTCGCTCTCCCTCCCGACAGAGGAAGTACTGACCGGCCGCGCGTTTATCACCGGTAAGAGCGGGAGCGGGAAGAGTAACTCAGTATCCGTCGTCATCGAGGAACTCCTTGAGCGCCAATATCCCGTTCTCGTCGTCGACACGGACGGCGAGTACTACGGGCTCAAAGAGGAGTACGAACTCCTCCACGCGGGGGCGGACGACGGCTGCGACATCCAGGTGAGCCCCGAGCACGCCGAGCGCCTCGCGACGATCGCCCTAGAGGAGAACGTTCCGGTGATCCTCGACGTCTCGGGGTTCCTTGATGAGGACGCGGCCGACGAACTCGTCTTCGAGACGGCAAAACACCTCTTCGCGAAGGAGAAGAAGCTGAAGAAACCCTTCCTCCTCGTCGTCGAGGAGGTCCACGAGTACATCCCGGAGGGCGCGGGGATGGGCGAGACGGGCCGAATGCTCATCAAGGTCGGCAAGCGCGGGCGCAAACACGGCCTCGGCGTCGTCGGCATCAGCCAGCGGCCGGCGGACGTCAAAAAGGACTTCATCACGCAGGCGAACTGGCTCGTCTGGCACCGGCTCACTTGGGAGAACGACACGAAGGTCGTCGGACGGATCGTCGGGAGCGAGTACGAGGCGGCAGTGTCGGACCTCGACGCCGGCGAGGCGTTCGTGCAGGCGGACTGGACGGACGAAGCGGTCGAGCGCGTCCAGTTCAAGCGCAAGCGGACGTTCGACGCGGGCGCGACGCCCGGCCTCGACGACTTCGAGCGCCCCGAGTTGAAGTCGGTGAGCGACACGCTCGTCGAGGATCTCGCGGACATCCGGGACGCGGAGGAACAGCGCCAGGACCGTATCGCCGAACTCGAACGCCGAATCGAGAATCGCGAGGAGCGCATCGCCGAACTGGAGACGGAACTCGACCGTGCCCGCGACGTCTCCGCAGCCGCACGCAAGCTCGCGAATGCCGTGGCGCACGGCGACGCTGACGCGACCGCACAGGCGAGGGTGGACGCAAGCACGGACGACACGAGCACCGAGAGCGCTGTGGACGCTATGGACGGCGACGATATCGCGACCCTGCGCGATCGCGTCGCCGAACTCGAATCACGGCTCGCCGCGACGGGGGACGAGGGAACGCCGAGCGGCGATGAGGCCGACGGCGCTGGGGCTGAAAGCGGCGAGGCTAACGGGGCGGACGACGAAGCCACCACGTCGAGTACGGCCACGACTGCGACCGATGTCGGGACGAGCGACGCCGAGGACAACGGCGACACCACGGTCCCGGATCTCGAAGCCCAGCTCGCCGAGCTGGGGGCGGAGGGATCGAACGACGCGCCGGCGACGAGCGGGACCGACGCGAGCGACGAGGCGGGCGCGCGCATCGAGCCCACGGAGCGTATCGGGGACGTCCTCGATCGGCTCCAGCGCTCGTCGGAACGCGAGCGGACGGCGCGAACGCGGTCGGCGGACGGCGAACCGGTCGACGTAGAAGCCGAAACGACGACCGGGAAACACGAGGGTGCCAGTGAACGCGACGCGGCCGACGATGAACCGTCACCGGCCGAGTCGAGCGAGCTCCTGGCCGCGACCGCAGTACGGACGCGACTCGACGCGGCGCGACGGGCCTCACAGTGTAACGAGACGACCGCCGAGGCGGTCTACGAACACGTGGCGGACATGCCACGCTCGGCGCAGGAACTCGTCGACGCGACGGGCACGTCGATGGAGGCGATCCACACGCTGCTCGTCGAGCTTCGAGGTCGCGACATGGTCGTCCGGGACGGTGAGCGACGATACGCGTTCCACGAACCGACGCTGCGGGACCTCGTCAGGGACCCACGAGCCGAGCGTGGCGAGCTCGGCGAGCAGTGGCGGATCGAGTGACGGGGCCGTCGCTCGCCGATCGGAAAACCGAGCCCGACGGCCGCGAAGGACGCGTCGCTCTCGTTGGAAGATAAGTGACCGGAGTCGCTCACACCGCAACCGTCAGCGCTTCCGGGAGTCGAAAACCGTTACCGCGATGCCGCCGTGACGGCGGCCTTCCTCAGCGAGTTACAGACGGGTGAGGTTCGTCGCGCGGGGGCCCTTCTCGGCCTCCTCGATGTCGAACTCGACCTCCTGACCTTCTTCCAGGTCGGGGCCGCCGACGTCTTCCATGTGGAAGAAGACGTCCTCGTCCGCGTCGTCAGTCTCGATGAATCCGTAACCGCCCGTGTCGTTGAAGAAGTCAACTACGCCTTTCGCCATTGCCTTTGTACAAAGTGACTCCCCACGGATAACCCTTGCGGGAGAGAGTCGGCGTGCGTGGCCGAGATACGTGATGGGGGGAGCAACGGTCGGCGGGAGTCGAGAGACGGGACGACGAGCGGCGGTCGTGGTGCGGAGTCGGTGGAAACGGCGTGGATGCAATCGCTTTTACACGGCCGGGTACGAACGGTGGCCAATGTCACGAGACGGTCGGCGGCGTTTGGCCCGGAGAGCGCTCACCACGGTCGTTGGTCGGGGGCTCGGCTAATGTTCGGAACCGGCGTCCCGCTCATCGGGCTGCTCACGCTCGTCCTGCTCGGCTTCCTCATCGCGACGACGGTCAACACGTTCGCGATGGAGGCAGCAGTGCTGTTCGTCCCGGCGTTCCTCTACGTCTTCCCACACCTCGTTCCGGGATTCCCGATGCTCGCGGCCAACGCCGCCGTCGGCCTCGCGCTGTTCGTCGAGCTCTTTGGCTACACCTCCTCGGTCACGGCCTACTGGTACCGTCATCAGATCGACTTCAACGTCGCGAAGAAACTGCTCGTCATCACTGTCCCGGTCGCGATCGTCGCGCGTGCGGGATCCTACTACGTCCCCTCGGACGTCCTCATGGTCGGGTTCGGCCTCCTGCTCGCCGTGCTCGCCCTCGTCCTCTACGAGGCCCACGAGCACGGCCCGTCGCTCGTCGACACCGTCGCGGAGAAGCCCGAGCTCTCTCTCGTCGCGGTTCTCGACGAGGAGTATGAACCGCGTACACGCGTGTTCGAGGACACACACGACGCCGCGGAGACGCCACCGAGCGAGCACATGGGCGGCCCAGCCGAGACGGCCGCCGAAGAACCGACCGGCACCGCCATCATGGGGAGCGGTGAAGACGAGCGCGAGTTCCACCTCGAACTACCCGACTTCCTCGTCACCGTCCTCGGCGGCACGCTCGCCGGGCTAGTGGGAATCGCCATCGGCGAGCTCACGCAGTCGATGCTCGCGCTTCGCCGCCGCGTCCCGCTGAAACTCTCGACGGGGACGAGCGCCCTCGTGCTACACGTCACCATCGTCGCCGCGCTCCTCGCCAACATCGCGCTCCTCCGGTTCGCGCCCTCGATCACCGGTGAAGGGTTCACCGTCCCCTTCGGTGTCGGCATCTTCGTCGCCATCGGCTGTCTCTTCGGCGGGCAGGCCGGCGCGTACCTCAACAACCGGCTCTCCGAGAGCACCGTGATGGTGATGCTCATCGCCGTCTACGCGCTCGTCGGCGTGCTCGTCGTCGCCCGCACGCTCCTCCTCGGCGGCGCGGCACACTAACCGAACGGTTTCGCCGTTTTCAGAAGTCGTAGTAGCGCCCGACCGCGCCGAACAGCAGCACGATCGCGCCGAGGATGAACGTCCCGGGGATCGGGAGGGCGAATACGACGGCACCGAACGCGAGGACGATCGTGGACGTGCGCATGATCGTTCGTTCGCACGACGACCGGATAGAAGTGGTGGCGTCCGCAGTGTTCGCTACGGCACTATCTCAGAATATGCCGCCTCCCGGATTTGAACCTCGGGAAGACGACGTGAAAATAAGGCGCTGTCGGGCGATTGGACGTCGCTTCCCCGACCCACAATCCGGTGTTCTGCGGAGAGCAAACAATGGCAGAACTCGAACCCATCGCTCCCGCAGAAGCGAAAGAGATGTTCCTCGCACAACGGCGTGACGAGGTTGCAGAAGCAACGCTACAGGGCTATCATTACCGTCTCAAGCCGTTCGTCCAGTGGTGTGAGCAAGAGGACGTCACGAATCTCAACGAACTCACGGCCCGCTCACTCCACGAGTATCGGCTCTGGCGGAAGGAAGACGGTGACCTGAAAACCATCACACTCAAGGGGCAACTCTCGACCCTGCGAGTGTTCGTGAAGTTCCTCGAATCTATCGACGGCGTCGAGCAGGGCTTGCACGACAAGATGCTCATACCCTCGGTCGAAGACGAGGAGGCGGTCAGTAACAGCATCCTCGAAGCCGAACGAGCAGAGCAAGTCCTCGACTACCTCGGCAAGTACGAGTACGCCTCGAAGCGTCACGCACTCCTCACGGTGCTGTGGCACACCGGTTGTCGGATGGGAGCCGCTCACTCTCTCGACGTCGACGACTTCGACGCAGAGGAGCAGGCACTCGAAATCCGCCATCGGCCCGACACCGAAACCAACCTGAAGAACAAGCAGTCGGGAGAGCGTATCTGTGCCCTGTCGGAAGACGTCTGCGAGGTGTTGCAGGACTACGTCGACGTGACTCGTGACGAGGTGACTGACGACTACGGGCGAGAGCCGCTGTTCACGACTCGGTACGGGCGGATGCACCGCTCGAAGATTCGGGAGATGGTGTATGCCGTGACTCGTCCGTGTGCCTACGGTCAGGATTGCCCGCACGGTCGTGACCCGAACTCCTGTGAGGCGGCGACCTATACCCACGCCAGCAAGTGCCCGTCTAGCGTCTCACCGCACGACGTTCGGAGAGGAGCCATCACCCACCTGCTACGAAACGACGTGCCCAAGCAGGTGGTATCCGACCGTGTGAACTCCTCGCCCGAAACGCTCGAAAAGCACTACTCCAAACTGACGGAGGAGGAGAAGATGGAGCAACGGAGGGAGTACCTCGACTCGATGTGACCGCCCGATTGTCATAGGAATATATGAGAGGGTTGAGGGAGTGGTAGACTATCCTTCTTTGTATGACAGGCAGCAGAGATAACACAGGTGGTGTTTAAGAGGAGAAGCAACACTTCTGGAGTTCACAAAATCGCAATACAGAAGGGGCATATATCCCGAAAACAGAGGTTGGTTTTCGCCGGTACCTTTAAGTGGTAATCTCCCGAATAGTAGTGTAAGGAAGTCAGAAACGAATCGCTCACTGAGTAGCCACTTCTCCTGCTGAGAGTGTCCGTGTAGACGGTGGTTTGAGCAGTGGGTCTGGTAGTCGTGGGACTGTTCAGTACGGCTCTTGAGCGACGACTCTGGCTTGCGTGGTGA
The DNA here is from genome assembly GCF_039520965.1 of Halarchaeum salinum. Classification (NCBI taxonomy): domain Archaea; kingdom Methanobacteriati; phylum Methanobacteriota; class Halobacteria; order Halobacteriales; family Halobacteriaceae; genus Halarchaeum; species Halarchaeum salinum. The sequence goes on along the minus strand of NZ_BAAABL010000033.1, from coordinate 146,837 downwards.
CCAAATATGACAACTAACAGCAACGACTCTGGCAATCAGGAGAACAGCGAAGCATCCGAGAAGGACGTGGGTACAGACACAGCGGAAGCCGTAACAGATGGAGGGCAACCACTCGCCTTGGAGGAGCGACTCGACACTGGCTCGAAGTCGTGGGGTGATGTGCAGAAGGACAAGCATCAGTACGACCATCAACCGAGTTTCCCGCCTTGCTCGACCGCTCGAACGACCCTCTATGCACGAGAAGTAGACGACGACAAGGAGGAACGGTACGAGGTGTTCTTCCTACTGCAACACGGACGACAGCATCCTGCGGAGAGACGTGCCAACGGCTACAGCGAGGGCTGGGATGGCCAGAAGGTACGACAGGAGGACGTCTGGAAGTTCTGCCGAGCGCACATCATCCTCTCGCAAGCCGGTGTCAGCACTCCTATCAAGAAGTGGACGGTTCAGAAGGTGATGGAGGAAGACCTGCAAGGGTTCAGTCGGTACTACGAGGGTATCGACGGAGCCGCTCTCGGATTCGCTACTCTCTGCAAGTACGACGACGTCGGGATGGCGAAGAACTCCTATCTGGTGGATGAAGCCGAGGAAATGCTCGGTGTGGATGGCGAGCAGTTAGTGGACTACGTCTGGCGGAAGTACGGAGGTGACGTGCAGTGAGTCGCTTCGAGTTCTCCTTCCAGCAGGACAGCGAGGATAACACAGGTGGGAGTGACGGTCTTCCGAGTCGTCTGGAGGAATACGACCAGTGGCTCGTGACACAGGACAAGGAGCCGGTCGCTCCGTCGAAGGAGTGGCAGAAGTCGGTGAATCTGCTTCCCTTCACCGAGGCACAGGACAAGGCAGAACAACTCGGTGGAGAGGTAGCCTTCTGCTTCACCGAGAGCGGCCCTTTCGTCGGATTCGACCTCGATGACGTGAAGCCAGACGGCGAGTTCACGGAGGAGGCACTCGGAATCGTCCGACGACTCGACTCCTACACCGAGGTATCGAGTTCGGGAACAGGGTTACACGTCATCGCAGAAGGCGACCACTCGGACGACCACAAGCATCGAGGCGACTTATCGGAGGCAGGCCATCTCGAAGTGTACGACAAGAGCCGGTATTTCGTACTGACTGGAGACGTGTACGACGGCTTCACATCGGTCGAGAGCAGGCCCACAGTCGTCCGAGAGGTGCAGGACGACTATCTCCCCGAACGCCAGAAGTTCTCCTTCACGGGCCAGCAGAAGCCTGTGAGCGAACAGGAGTTCGACGGAGGGGAAGCGGATGCAACCCCCGAACAGGTGCGTCGAACTATCCGAGCCTACGTCAAGACCGACAGCCACGATGTAGACCGAGAGGCACTCAGGCTATGGCGAGGAAGTGACGAGGGCCGACCGACTCCATCAGAGGCAGATATGGCCTTCGTGAAGCAACTCTACTACTGGTGCAAGGGCGACCAGCAGTTGATGGATGACTGCTTCCGAGCCTCTGGTCGAATGCGTCCGAAGTGGGATGAGGAACGGGGTAATCAGTCCTATGGGGAGATTACCATAGGGAAGGTCTGTCGAACGAACAGTGATACCTTCGACGGGAGATACGTGGAGAGGATATAGGTGTCTGAGGGTGTTAGCACCTCGTGTTCTCGCGTCGATCTCGGATACATGAGGGGGATTCCTATATATCGTTTTAAATATGATAAGAAGTATAAGTTTGCGATGGTACTGAGACATATGCAAAGACGCAGGTTACTCAAACAGACCGGTATTTGTCTGTCGGTTGCTCTGGCAGGATGTGCCGGAGGCTCACCAGATGAGCGGGCTGCCGAGTCATCAGGTGGTGAACAAGAAACTGCTGGCTGTTCAGATGCTATTCGAATTTTGAGTGAATTCGAGGATTTTCCTGAAGGAGGAACATATAAGAAGGGGAACGAACCGACAAAGGCCTCCCTACAGATTTCGTTCGAGAACACTGCGGATGTGCCAGTATATTATACTATATCTGCAACATTCATCGAATTTAGTACGGGCCGAGAGCGCGATGCTGGCACTATCTCAGGGACATTAGAAGGGGGGAATACGCGTTCACACGAATTCGTATATGAGGGATCACCCCAAACAGTTGTAGAAATAGATGACTATGAATTAGCCGTACAGTCAGAATGTTCCTGAGGTGAGTGGGATTAGTTAGAGAACACCATTCCCACCAACTCGTCAGCCTCCTTATTCTCGTCACGAGAGACGTGCCGTATCTCGAAATTCTCGAACTCATCAGCCAACTCCTGTACGCGGTTACGTAGTGGACGAAGTTCTGACTGGTTCACCCCATACTCACCCCGGACTTGCTTCACGATTACCTCGGAATCACCTCTCGCCTCAACGTCGGTGCATCCCTTCTCGGAGGCGAGTTCCAACCCTTGGATGAGGGCGTGGTATTCGGCTCGGTTGTTGGTCGATTCTCCGATGTGGTCGCTCCCTTCCTCGGTCCAGTCGTCAGCCTCTACGATGTACCCGATAGCCGCAGGACCAGGATTCGGACGAGCGCCTCCGTCGAACTTCACCACAGCAGGTGCGGTCATCTTCACACACCACCTGTGTTATCTCGCCTGTTGTTCGCTCGATACGTGACTCTCTGCGTGTCTGATCGCATCATCATCAGTCTCCATCTAATACTATGACAATCGGGCGGATTCCGAGACACCCGCATAGTTACGAAATTGCATATACCTGATGGCATATCTCACCAATCTCCTGGGTCGGGGTGACCCCCATCTGTAGCACGGGATCCAACAAGATATATAAAAACACGCCGCTCAAGACTTGTATGCTCGACTGACAGCAGTACGCGACTTCGGGCCGAAAGTCTCTAGGTTCCCCGATACGTTTCGGTAATCGCAGAACGCCGGACGTGACGGGGTGCATCCAGTGACCGGTTGCCTTCGCACGAGGCAAATCAGAATCGCAGGACGGCGTCAATACTCTCGGTCATCATCTGACCGGTAACAGGATGCCGCCTCCCGGATTTGAACCGGGGACAGCTCGATCTTCAGTCGAGTGCTCTCCCAGTCTGAGCTAAGGCGGCGTGCACGTTATCCGAGAACGAGCGCGGAAAAAAGGGTTACGAAATGTGCGGCGGCGCGAACGGGCGGGACGGCGACGACGCGGAGCCGAACCGAACACCGAGACGAGCGTCAGCGAGTAGTGCTGCGCCAGACGCCTCGTTCACCGATCGAGAAGACGGTTCAACCGACTCGGAAAATCCCGCGCGGGCGGCGTCATCGCTCACGACAGAAGCGATGGGTTCGGGCGGATTCGAACCACCGACCTTCTCCTTGTAAGGGAGACGTCATAACCACTAGACCACGAACCCGCACGTCGTGAGTGGCGGAGGCGCGGCAAAACGGTTTCCCTTCGACGACCCGGCGGCGGAAGGCTTAGGCGGTGTCACGGGCTTCGTCGGAATATGGACGCACGAGCACGGCGGCTAACGACGGTCGTCGCGCTCGTGCTCGCCGTCGCGCTCGTCGTGGTCGGGGCGTGGGTCTTCACGGGCTCGACCGGCCACGAGCACGCGACGGTGACGATCGCGGACGAGGATGGGACGACGCTCGGCGTGGTGAACGCCTCGGTAGCGGACTCGGAGGCCGAGCGCTACCGTGGCTTATCGGGAAGCGAGTCGCTCGCAAACGGGTCGGGCATGCTGTTCGTCTACGAGACGGAAGGGTCGCGGGCGTACGTGATGCGCGAGATGACCTATCCGCTCGACATCGTCTTCGTCGGGAGCGACGGCCGGATCACCCGGATCGCGCACGCCGAGACCGAGGAGCCGCCGTATCGACGCTACACGGGGCGGGCGAAGTGGGTGCTGGAGGTGCCGTCCGGGTGGACGACGCGCCACGGGATCGCGGCGGGCGATCGGGTGCGGATCGCGTACGGTGGCGGCGGGAGTGGCGGGAGTTGAAACCCTTTTTCACGCGCGTCGCGTAGTCGTTACGAATGAGTCAGCAGGAAGAGGACGACCCGTTTGAGGACGTACGGGATTCCTCGGGGAACGCGATGTGGCGGCTCTTCACCGAGTACGGCCGGGAGTTCTGGGGGCAGTTCACGCTCGGCGTCGTCGCGTCGATCGTCGCGCGTCTCCTCGATCTCGTCCCGCCGGTGATGCTCGGCTACGCGATCGACACGATCCTGCGTGACGACGGGACCTTCCTTGCCTTCCTCCCGGCGTCGATGCGGGCGGGGTGGACGACGGGCGAGGAGGTGGTGATCGCGGCGGCGATCGTCGCGGGATCGTTCGTCCTCGGGTCGGGGTGTCACTGGGTGCGTAACTGGGGGTGGAACGCGTACAGCCAACACGTCCAGCACGCGGTGCGCACGGACACCTACGAGCGGATGCAGCGGCTGAACATGGCCTTCTTCGCGGAGAAGCAGACGGGCGAGATGATGTCCGTCCTCTCGAACGACGTCAATCGTCTGGAGCGCTTCTTGAACGACGGGCTGAACTCCGCACTGCGGCTCGCGGTGATGGTCGTCGGCGTCGCGTTCGTCCTCTTCTCCTACAACTGGCGGCTGGCGATCCTGACGCTTCTTCCCGTTCCGGTCATCGCGCTCTTCACCTACTGGTTCGTCAAACGCATCCAACCGAAGTACGCAGCCGTCCGCTCCTCGGTCGGACAGCTGAACTCCCGACTGGAGAACAACCTCGGGGGCATCCAGGTCATCAAGACCTCGAACACGGAGGAGTACGAGGACGAGCGCGTGGAGGAGTCCTCGCGGGACTACTTCGATGCGAACTGGGGGGCGGTGACGATCCGGATCAAGTTCTTCCCTGCGCTGCGTGTCATCTCGGGGCTCGGCTTCGTGCTGACGTTCCTCGCCGGCGCGTACTGGGTCGCGGTCGGCCCGCCCCTGGGAGTGTCGGGGACGCTTTCCGTGGGCGCGTTCGTCGTCTTCATCCAGTTGAGTCAGCAGTTCATCTGGCCGATGGCGCAGTTCGGCCAGATCATCAACATGTATCAGCGGGCGCGCGCGGCAAGCGAGCGGATCTTCGGGCTGATGGATCAGCCCTCGCGCGTCGCGGAGGACCCGGACGCAGAGGACCTCGTCGTCGATGACGGCGCGGTCGCGTACGAGGACGTGACGTTCGGATACGACGACGAGGCGATCATTGAGGACGTCTCGTTCGAGATCGACGGTGGCGACACGCTCGCGCTGGTCGGCCCGACGGGCGCGGGGAAATCCACGGTGCTCAAACTCCTCATGCGGATGTACGACCCGGATGCGGGGACGATCCGCATCGACGGCCAGGAAATTGGCGACGTGACTCTCTCCAGTCTCCGAGAAGCGATCGGCTACGTCTCGCAGGACACGTTCCTCTTCTACGGCACCGTCGCGGAGAATATCCGCTACGGCTCGTTCGATGCCGACCACGAGGACGTCGTCGAGGCGGCGAAGGCCGCCCAGGCGCACGAGTTCATCACCAACCTCCCCGAGGGGTACGACACGATGGTCGGCGAGCGCGGCGTGAAGCTCTCGGGCGGCCAGCGCCAGCGCGTCGACATCGCGCGCGCGGTGCTGAAGGACCCCGAGATCATGATCCTCGACGAGGCGACCTCGGACGTCGACACGGAGACGGAGATGCTGATTCAGCGCTCGCTGGACGAGCTGACCCAGAATCGGACGACGTTCACCATCGCACACCGGCTCTCGACGGTGAAGGACGCGGACACGATCCTCGTCCTAGAGGATGGACAGGTCGCCGAGCGCGGCACCCACGAGGAGCTGCTCGCCGCGGACGGACTCTACGCGAACCTCTGGGGCGTGCAGGCCGGCGAGATCGACGAGCTGCCGGAGGCGTTCGTGGAGCGCGCTCGCGAGCGCGGGGCACAGCGGGTCGAAGAAGGGAGCGCGAACGACGACTGAGCGAGTGGCGCGGCGGCGTCTCAGGGCGACCAGCCACAGACGGTGCACTCGCGGGCCGCCGTCTCGTGGAGTCCGCCGCAGTCGGGACACTGTTTTTTGTTATAGCTTCGGTCCCAGCCCTCGACGTCGTGATCGTTGTGTTCGAGGTACTCGTCCAGAACAGCGTCGGTATCCCGTGCGGTCGACATACATGGTACGGTATGCCACACCATCACTATAATCTTTGTGGTGGTTGGTGACACGCCCGTTCGGGATCGTCGTGACGAACGCCGGCTATCGGACGTTTACGGAAAATTCGAGGCGAAAGCCTCGCCCTTCAGGGCGGGGATGAAGCCGACCAACAGTATTCAACCGCCGTCGATGGCATAGACGGGGTTCCAACGCAATCTTTAAGCCGCTCGACCGAGATAGTATGCATAGATGGTAAAGAGTACCCGTCACGCGAAATACGAACTCTACTACCACATAGTGTTCGTACCGAAATACCGGCGTTCGCACCTGACGGGGAAGACGAAGGAACGTCTCGAATCCATCTTCGCGGAAATCTGTGAGGACAAAGACCTCGAACTGGCCGAGTCCGAGGTCATGCCCGACCACGTACACCTGTTCATCGGGAGTCCACCTAAGAACGCCCCGTCACTCATCGTCAACTGGGTCAAGGGCATCTCCGCGCGGAAGTACAATCAGCGGTACGATGACCGCGTGAAGTGGACTCGTTCGTACTACGTCGGAACAGCGGGAAGCGCCTCGAAGGGTGCTGTCGAACAGTACATCGCTGAACAGGAAGGTGGCGACGAATGAAGCGCGTCAACGCCTTCGAAGTGGTTCCACAGACCGAGAACGACAAAGAGTGCCTTCTACGGCTACTCGACGCCTCCGCCTCTCTGTGGAACGAACTGACCTACGAACGTCGTCAGAACTACTTCGGTGACGGCGACGTGTGGGACACCTCCGAGTACCGAGGGCGCTACAACGGCGTTGTCGGAAGCGCGACCGTCCAACAGGTCACGCGCAAGAACAGCGAAGCGTGGCGGTCGTTCTTCGCCCTCAAGGAGAAAGGCGAGTACGCCAACCCGCCATCGTACTGGGGCAATGAGGAGGATGGACGCGAACTCCGCACCTATATCCGAAACAACCAGTACACGATTCAGTGGGGGAAGCGTAGCCGTCTCGAAATCCCTGTCGGGCAAGAACTGAAAGACGAATACGGACTCGGCTACCACGAACGACTCCGCCTCGAAGTCCGAGGCAATCCGAAGTGGGACGGCAAACAGGGTCGTCTGGAACTTGAGTACGACGAGGTTAGCGACACGTTCAGGGCCTTCCAACCAGTCACCGTACCTGATTCTCGACTGGATTCACCACTGGCTTCTCACGAAGCCGCCCTCGACGTTGGCGCAAACAATCTCGTCGCCTGTTCCACGACCACTGGTTCCCAATACCTCTACGACGGTCGGGAGTTGTTCGGACGGTTCCGCGAGACGACTGACGAAATCGCCCGTCTACAGTCGAAACTCCGAGAGGGACGCTACAGTTCCAAACGGATTCGACGGCTGTACCGACAGCGGACGAAGCGCCGTGACCACGCACAGAACGCGCTGGTACGCGACCACGTTGAACGGCTGTACGACGAGGGCGTGGCGACGGTGTACGTGGGCGACTTGACCGACGTGCTGGAAACGCACTGGTCGGTCAGGGTGAACGAGAAGACGCACAACTTCTGGGCGTTCAAGAAGTTCATCCACCGACTCGCGTGCGTCTGTGAGGAATACGGCATCAGCCTCGAAGCCGAATCGGAAGCGTGGACAAGTCAGACGTGTCCCGAGTGTGGCGACCACGAAGAGACGGTTCGCCACGGGGAGACGCTGACGTGTCCGTGCGGGTTCGAGGGACACGCCGACCTCACGGCGTCAGAGACGTTCCTTCGGGAAAACAGCGATACGGAAGTCAGGCCGATGGCACGGCCCGTGCGATTCGAGTGGGACGACCACGACTGGTCGGGGAAACCATACCCTCACGAAAGTCCCAAAGAAGTGCGTACAAACCCGCAAGTTGCCTCCGTGGGTCGGTAGCCGAACCCCCAACGGAGGAATCCTCGCGCTTTAGCGCGGGGAGGATGTCAAAGGTCGTAGAGCGCGCCGAACTTCGACGTCGCGTGGTCGAGGAAGTAGTCGGCCGTGTACGCCTCGCCGGTGGCCTCCTCGATCAGCTCGGGTGTCGTGTAGCGACAGCCGTGGCGGTGGACGTGTTCGCCGAGCCAGTCGGCGAGGGGCTCGAAGTCGCCCGCGCGGATCGCGGCGTCGAGGTCGTCGATATCGGCCTCAGCGTGGGCGTACAGTTGCGCGGCGAGAACGCTCCCGAGCGAGTAGGTCGGGAAGTAGCCGAAGTTGCCGTGGCTCCAGTGGATGTCCTGCAAGCAGCCCTCGCTGTCCGTGTCGGGGCGGACGCCGAGATACTCCTCCATCTTGTCGTTCCAGACCGCGGGCACCTCCGAGACGTCGAGGTCGCCGCTGATGAGCGCGCGCTCGATCTCGAAGCGCAGGACGATGTGCATGTGGTAGGTGAGCTCGTCCGCCTCGACACGGATCAGGTTGTCCGGATAGACGCGATTCGCAGCCTCGTAGAGGTCGCGGGGCGTTGTGTCGTCGAGGGACGGGAACTGCTCGCGAAGGTCGTCCGCGAAGTGCGCCCAGAAGGCCTCGGAGCGCCCGACGTGGTTCTCCCAGAGGCGCGACTGGGACTCGTGGACGGTGAGGTCGCGGGCCTCGCCGAGCGGCGTCCCGTACTCCTCACGGGGCAGCCCGAGGTTGTAGCGGGCGTGGCCGAACTCGTGGACGGTACTCGTCATCGAGTCGAGCGGCTCGTCCTCGCTGAAACGCGTCGTGATGCGCGAGTCGAACTGGTTGCCGACCGTGAAGGGGTGCGTCGAGGTGTCGAGGCGGCCGCGGTCCCAGTCGTACCCGAGTGCGTCGAGGACGTCGCGGGAGAAGGCCTCCTGGGCCTCGGGGTCGTACGTCCCGTCCGCGAAGGGCGCGGCCAGATCACCGTCGGACGCCTGGATCGCGTCGATCAGCGGGACGAGCTCTTCGCGGAGGCGCTCAAGGACACGTTCCGCGGTCTCCAGATCGAGGTAGGGCTCGTACTCCTCGAAGAGCACCGCGTACGGATCGCGCTCACTATCGATGTGGTCCGCGTACTCACGCTTGAGGTCCACGAGGGATTCGAGATACGGCGCGAAGGTCTCGAAATCATCGTTCTCACGAGCCTCCTCCCACGCCTGGAGGGCCTCGCTGGAGGTCTGTGAGATCTCCTCGACGAGGTCGCGCGGAACGCGCTCCGCGCGGACGTACTGGCGTTCGATCTCGCGGACGACCGCATCCTGCTCCGCGGTGAGGTCCGCGCCGTCGAGCGCATCGAGCGACTCCGCGACGACGTCGTCGGTCAGCAGGTCGTGGCCCAGCCCGGACGCCACGGAGAGCTGTTTCGAGCGCGCGGGATTCCCCCCCTCGGGCATCATCACCTGCTGGTCCCAGGAGAGCGTGCCCTGCACGCCCCCGAGCGCGGTGACGCGTTCGTACTGATCGAGCAGTGCGGTGTACGCCTCGGGGGCGTCCTCGCGGTGGTCCGTCATACCGAAAGAAGGGGCGCGCGTCCACAAGAAGCCACCCGTCGTGGCGCGCGGTGTCGCGGCCGCATCCCGGACTACGCCCAGCGGTCGGCGAGCGTCTCGTAGGCGTCCCGACAGCGGTGGAGCACCGCGAGCGAGACGCTCTCGGTGTCGGTGTGCGCTTCGCCGGGTTCGGCGGGCCCGCAGACGACCGTTGTCGTCCCGGCGTCAGCGAGCCACCCGGCGTCGGTCGCGTGCGGCTTTACCACCTGCGCCGGGGTCGCGTTCTGCACGCCCGCGACGGCGTCTAGGGCGGCGTCGGCAAAATCGGCGTCGTCGCACGCCATCGGCGGGAGGTCCTGCTCGACGTCCCACGAGACGCCGCCGATCGCCTCGGCATCCCCGAGGGCCGCGCGCTCACCGGGAATGGTCCGCTCGTCGACCGTCACTGCGCACGCGTCGGGGACGACGTTCCACGCCTCGCCGCCGTCGATCTCGGTGACGACGAGGCTCCCGGCGAGGTGATGACCGAGCACCTCGGTTTCGGGTGCGTCGATATTTCGGACGACGTCGACGGCGTCACAGGCCCGGTACACCGCATTCTCCCCCGTCTCGGGTTCGCTCGCGTGCGCGGCCGTCCCCGTGGCGTGGAGCGTGCTCGCCCGTCGGCCCTTGTGCGCGACGGCGACGTCCACGGTATCGGACGCGGAGTAGCCCGTCGAGCCCTCGCCGATGACGGCGTAGTCGGGTGCGAACCCGCGCTCGATGGCGTGGCGCGCGCCGACTCCACCCTGCTCCTCGCCGACGAACGACGCGAAGACCAACTCGCCCGCGGGATCGGCCTCCCGGAACGCGAGCAGCATCGCGGCGAGCGCGCCGGTCATGTCCGCGGTGCCCCGACCGTAGAGGCGGCCGTCCGCCTCGCGGATCGCGTACGTGCCGTCGTCCGCGACCTGGTCGTCGGCCGGAGCGACCACGTCGTGGTGGCCGACGAGGGCGAGCGTCGGGGTGTCGGCATCACCGACGTCATCGCCGGGTCCGCGCCGGGCGATCACGTTCCCGCCGTCCGGGGCGTCGTCCCGGGTCACGTCGGCGTCGGTCTGCTTGCGGAGCCACGCCTCAATCCGATCACCGACCGCACCCTCGTCGTCGTGGGCGGGGATCGCGACGAGGTCGCGGGTCAGCGATTCGAGTTCGTCCATACCGACGGCACGCGGGCAAAACACGAAAAGGTCGGGCGGTCAAGCGGGGGCGGGCAGACGGGGACGGTCGGATGGGCTGGGGGGCGAGCAGACTGGGGGAAGTCGGGCGGATCGGTGAACCGGCATCGCCCGCGGACGCCGCGGCCGAGGGGGTTGGACACCCTTATCCGCCGCGGGCTAGTAGACGGGCGCATGAACATCGTCCCGGACACCAGTGTGGTCATCGACGGCCGCATCTCCCGACGCGTGGAGAGCGGCGAGTACGCCGGGGCCACCGTCTACGTGCCGGAAGCCGTCATCGGCGAGATCGAGGCCCAGGCGAACAAGGGCCGCGAGATCGGCTGGGACGGCCTCTCGGAGCTGCAGCGGCTGGCCGAGCTCGCCGACGAGGGCACGATCGACGTCAAGTACGTCGGCGAACGCGCGAGCGAGGACGAGATCGAACGCGCCGCCGCAGGCGCGATCGACGCGAAGATCCGCGAACTCGCCGGCGAGTACGACGCGACGTTCGTCACGAGCGACATCGTACAGTCGGAGGTCGCGAAGGCGAAGGGCCTCGACGTCGAATACTTGGAGCCCGAAGCCCGCGAGGTCGAGGCGCTCGCCATCGAGAACTACTTCGACGAGCAGACCATGTCCGTCCACCTGAAGGACGGGGTCGTCCCGATGGCAAAGCGCGGCGACATCGGGAACATCACCTATCAGGAGATCGGCGAGACCGAACTCGACACGGACACCCTCAAGGAGTACGCGAGCGAGATCCACGACACCGCAAAGCGCAGCGACGACGCCTTCATCGAGCTCTCCGAGGAGGGCATGACGATCGCGCAGGTGCGCGACATGCGGATCGCCATCGCGACGCCGCCGTTCGCAGACGGCTTCGAGATCACCGCCGTCCGCCCCATCCTCAAGACGACGATGGCGGACTACGAACACGAAGAGGACCTCAAAGAACGCCTCCTCGAACGGGATCGCGGCGTCCTCATCGCCGGCGCGCCGGGGGCCGGGAAGTCCACGTTCGCGCAGGCCGTCGCCGAGTTCCTCGACGACAGCGGCTACGTCGTGAAGACGATGGAGAAGCCGCGCGACCTCCAGGTCGAGGAGGACATCACGCAGTACACGGAGCTCGGCGGGTCGATGGAGAAGACCGCCGACTCGCTCCTGATGGTCCGGCCGGACTACACCATCTACGACGAGGTGCGCAAGACCGACGACTTCGAGGTCTTCAGCGACATGCGCCTCGCCGGCGTCGGGATGGTCGGCGTCGTCCACGCGACGCGCCCGATTGACGCCCTCCAGCGCCTCGTCGGCCGGGTCGAGCTCGGCATGATCCCGCAGATCGTCGACACCGTCGTCTTCATCGAGGACGGGGACGTCGACACCGTCTACGACGTCACGACCGAGGTCAAGGTCCCCGAGGGCCTCATGGAGGAGGACCTCGCCCGACCCGTCATCCAGGTGTCGGACTTCGAGACCGGAACGCCCGCCTACGAGATCTACACGTTCAACCGCCAGGTCGTCACGGTCCCGCTCGACGGCGAGAGCGGGACGAGCGAGTCCGGCGTCGATAAGCTCGCGAAGAACGAGATCGAGCGCGAAGTCCGCTCGGCGACGCGCGGGCCCGTCGAGGTCGAACTCCGGAGCGGCAACGAGGCCGTCGTCTACGTCACCGAGGACGACATCAGCCACGTCATCGGGAAGGGCGGCGGACGTATCCAGAACATCGAGAACCGCCTCGGCGTCACCATCGACGTCCGGACCTTCGACGAGCGTCCCGACCACGCAAGCGCGCCGAGCGACGGCGGGGGCGGAAGTAGTGGCGCAGGCGGTGCGAGCGCTGCCGAGACCGGCGGCGAGGCCGTCACGCCCGAGATCACTGGCCAGCACATCATCATCCCCGTGACGGAGGCGAACCCCGGCGAGACCGTCGAGGTCCGCGCGGACGGCGAATACCTCTGTACGGCGACAGTCGGTCGCGGCGGCGAGATCCAGATCTCGCGCGGGTCGGCCATCGCCGAGGAGTTGGAGCGCGCCATCGACCGGGAGTTGCTGATCACGGTCGTGAGAGAGTGACGGGGTTCCGAACGAAGTGAGGAGCCTCGGTGAAGCGAGCGCCGAACGCGAGTGACGCGCGAGTGGCGCGCGAGTGACGCGGGATCGAAGATCCCGTGGACGGTGAGCGGGAAGCGACGAGCGTCCAGACGGGCGCGCGGCGCGGCTTCGGCAAACGAACTCCTTTTGCACCTCGCCCGCGCAGAGACCGTATGACCGAGACACTCGACAAGCAGGCCGCACACCGGCGCGGCGTCACCGTGACGACGGTGGCATGTCTCACCGGTGTGGCGGCCGGGGTCGGCTCACACGCCGTCGCGTCGGGGGCGACGGATCGCCTCGGGGTGGCCCTGTTGGTCGCGGCGGTCGCGCTCAACCTCGGGGTCGTGCGCGTCCTCGGCGTCGACGTGCAGGACTTCTCCGCGAAGGATCACCTCTACACCGCGTTCATGACCTTCGCCCTCTGGTTCGTCACCTGGGGCGTGCTCCTCTCCGCATAACGATGGCGGACGACAGCATCGCGGTCGTCGACCTCGATCGGTGTCAACCCGACCGCTGTAACTACGAGTGCTCGAATTTCTGCCCGCCGAACCGCACGGGCAAGGAGTGCATCACGCAGCGCGGCGAGGACGCCGATACAGGTAGCTCCGACCAAATCCAAATCTCCGAGGAGATCTGTCTAGGTGAGACCTGCGGGATCTGCGTCGAGAAGTGTCCCTTCGACGCCATCGAGATCATCAACCTCCCCCAGGAGCTCGGGGACGAGCCGACGCATCGCTACGGCGAGAACTCCTTCGCGCTCTACGGGCTGCCGATCCCCGAGAAGGGGAAGGTGACCGGCATCCTCGGACCGAACGGCATCGGGAAGTCCACGGCGATCAAGGCGCTCGCGGGCGAGATCACGCCGAACCTCGGGCGATTCGACGAGCCGCCGGGATGGGACGCCGTCATCGACGAGTTCGGCGGCACCGAACTCCAGCCATTCCTGAAGGGCGTCCGCGACGGCGACATCGACGTCGCGCGCAAACCGCAGTACGTCGATCAGATCCCGAGCTCCTTCGACGGGAACACGCGCGAGCTCCTCGAATCCGCCGACGAGCGCGGCGTCGTCGACGAGCTCGCGGAGCGACTCTCCATCGAGCCCATCCTCGACAGCGAGATCGACACGCTCTCCGGCGGTGAACTCCAGCGCGTCGCGCTCGCCGCGACGCTCGCGCGGGACGCGGACTTCTACTTCCTCGACGAGCTCACCCCCTACCTCGACATCGACCAGCGCGTCACGGCGGCGCGCCTCGTGCGCGAGCTCGCGAACGACGATCGGGCGATGCTCGTCGTCGAGCACGACCTCGCGGTCCTCGACCTCCTCGCGGACAGCGTCCACGTCGCGTACGGTGAACCCTCCGCGTACGGTGTCATCACACCACCGAAGTCGACGCGGAACGGCATCAACGAGTATCTGAAGGGATATCTCGACAACGAGAACATGCGAATCCGACCGGAGTCGATCACGTTCGAGGAGCACGCCCCGCGCGTCGCCTCGCGCTCCGAGACGCTCGTCGAGTATCCCGCGATGTCGAAGACGTACGGGGACGGCGACGACGGCTTCACGCTCGACGTCGAGGCCGGCAAGATAAACAGCAACGAAGTGCTCGGCATCGTCGGCCCGAACGGCATCGGGAAATCGACGTTCGCGAAACTCCTCGCCGGCAAACTCGAACCGGACGGCGGCGACCTCGACCTGGATCTCGACATCGCGTACAAACCCCAGTACGTCGAAGTCGACCAGCACATGCGCGTCGATGCTTTCCTCTCCTCGATCACGGACGACTTCGGGTCGTCCTACTGGGAGACGGAGATCGCGGACCCCCTCCAGCTCGGCCGCATCATGGAGCAGAACCTCACGGACCTCTCCGGCGGGGAGCGCCAGCGCGTCGCGATCGCCGCGACGCTCTCGCGCGACGCTGACCTCTACCTCCTCGACGAGCCGAGCGCGCACCTCGACGTCGAGCAGCGCGTGCTCGCGGCGCGCGCCATCCGGCGCTACGCGGAGAACCACGAGACGAGCGTCATGGTCATCGACCACGACATCTACACGATCGACCTGCTCTCCGATCGCCTGCTCGTCTTCGACGGCGAGCCCGCCCAGCACGGCCACGCGAGCACCCCGCTCGGGATGCGCGACGGCATGAACGAGTTCCTCGCGAACCTCGACATCACCTTCCGCCGCGACGAGAACATCGGCCGCCCGCGCATCAACAAGCCGGGTAGTCAAAAGGACAAACAACAGAAGCGCGACGGCGAATACTACTACACACAATAGCACGCCTCCGACGAGCGGAGCGACGTCGGCGTCATTTTTGGTGCAGGTTTTTGCCGTGAGTGGGCGTCGAAGACGACCCGAACGGGAAAAAGGTGCGTGTAGGATATCGGCCGCCCGCGCATCAACAAGCCGGGTAGTCAAACGGACAAACAACAGAAGCGCGACGGCGAATACTACTACACGCAGTCGCGGATCGCGGTCGAACGAGGGCCCGTCGGCTTTTCCGAACCACGGGCGAACGACGAGTTATGCAGACGTCGCTGGACCGAGCGGAGCGCATCGAGGCCGTCGAGGCGGCCAACGCCGATGGTGACCGACTGGTGTCGGTGGCGGTAGCCCACGACGAGGCGCTCGGCGCGCTACTCGAACGCGTCGAGGAGGCGCACGCGGAGGCCGAATATCTCGACGGGCAGGCGAGCGAACCGCTGCGCGAGGCGTACGAGGCGGCGGCGCGTGCGCTCCGCGACGTCGGCGAAACACCCGAGAACGGCGTCGTCGTGTACGCGGGAGTGCTCGACGGGGAGTTAGAGACGGACGTCTTCACGGACCCGCCGGGACGGATCGACGAGTCGGTCTTCGAGCACGGAAACGCGTTCGTCACGGAGCCCCTGGAGGGTGGGGCGGGGGCGGACGCTGCGACGGTCGGCCTCGTGGTCGTCGAGCGCGGCGGGGCGGCGCTCGGACGACTCGATGAATCGGGCGTGACGGCGCTGGAGACGTTCGACAGCGACGTGCCGGGGAAGACGCGTGCCGGCGGCCAGTCGGCGGATCGATTCCGGCGGCGACGCGAGGAGCGCAAACGCGAGTTCTTCGCGTCGGTCGGGGAGGCGGCCGACCGGGTGTTCGACGAGCCGGACGCGGTGGCGCTGGGCGGGACGGACGTGACGGTCGCGGCGTTCCGCGAGGGCGAACACCTCCCACGACGGCTCGCGTCGCGGATCGCGGGGACGTACGCGGTCGAGCACGCGGCTGAACACGGCCTGAAGGAGCTGGCGTCGAAGGTGCGCGACGACGTGACGGCGGTCCACGCGGACGCGCGGGAGGCGCTGGAGGCGTTCTTCGATCGCCTCCCGGACGGCGAAGTGGCGTACGGTCGCGGAACGGTTGACGACGCGCTGACCTACGGGGCGGTCGAGCGCCTGCTGGTCGCGGAGACCGTGACGGCGAGCGAGCGCGAGACGTACGCGGAGCGGGTCGAGGAGGAAGGCGGCGACGAGCTCGTCGTGATCCCGCGGTCGATCGCGGGCGGCGATCGGTTCGTCGAGGGGTTCGACGGCGTCGGGGCGCTGTTGCGCTTCCCGGTCGAACCCTGAGGAACCGGCGGCGTGCGGCGCGCCGACAAGAATGGAAATGAGGGTCGGTGCTGGGGGGCGATGCTGGAGGGAAGATACGTCCGGGCGATCAGAGCACCGAACGCTGACAGCTGCCACAGAGGGTTTCTTCCTTCCGGTCGACTTGAGTGACCTGTGGGGAGAAGCTCATCGCACAGCGGTTGTTGTCACAGTGCTCGAGGCCGAGCGTGTGGCCGATCTCGTGGACGACCTCCTTCCGGACGCGATCCGAGAAGATGTCGGTGGCGGAGCGCTGGCTGAACCCGCCGTCGGAGGAGGTCCGGAGGCGGTGCGTGGAGACGACGCAGCCCCGGCCGTCGAGATAGGCGAGGCCGAAGACGTAGTTGCGCTGTCGGTAGAAGAGGTCGACGGGGGTGACGGCGACGTTCTTCTCGCCGCCGCCGGTACGGCGTGCGACCTCGATGAACGGCTCCGCCCGGTACTGCCGGCGTCCCGAGTCGTATGCGTCCTCCGGGACGTCCTGCTCGGCGGCGACGGAGACCTCGCAGTCGTAGACACGGCGGAGACCCGACGACGCCTCGCGCTTCACCGTCGCGGGGACGTCGCCGATTGGGACGATGTCGACGCGCATACGAACGGCTATGCCGCCTCGACGCATAAACATCCCGCCGTGGAACCGACACACGCGGACGCGCTCGCCGACGCACTCGCCGATCACGACCATCTCGTCGAGGTCGGGATCGGATACGAGACAGCAGTCGCGGCAGCGCTCGCCGAGCGCGGGTGTACCGTCGTCGCGACCGACGTGCACGAGCGCGAGACCCCCGACGGCGTGGCGTTCGTCCGCGACGACGTGACGACACCCGAGACCGGGGTGTACGAGGATGCGGACGCCGTCTACGCGCTGAACTGTCCGCCCGAACTCCACCGCCCCCTTCGCGAGGTCGCGCGAACCGCCGGGGCGACGTGTGCGTTCACGACGTTGGGGGGCGATCAGCCCGCGGTGCCCGTCTCGCGGCGGATGGTCGGCCCCGAGACGCTGTACGTCGCGCGGACGAGGTAGAAACCCCTTTGCCGGGCCGCGACGGAGGTCGGGACATGCAGGTCGACACCGTCGTACTCGACGTCGACGGGGTGCTGGTGGACGTCGCGGACTCCTATCGGCGCGCCATCGTCGAGTCCATCGAGCGCGTGCACGGCGAGACGATCGCGAAGGCCGACGTGCAGGCGTTCAAGGACGCGGGCGGGTTCAACAACGACTGGACGCTCAGCGACGCCGCCGCGCTCTACGTGCTCGCCTCGCGCGAGGGGTTGGCGATGGACGTCGCGGCGTACACCGACGAGATCGGAAAGCGCGGGGGCGGCCTCGACGCCGCCGAAGCCGTCGTCGAAAGCGTACTCAACGACGACGCCCGCAAGCGCGTCTACGACGCGTGGGACCCCGAGTACCTCCGTACGGTCTTTCAGGCGCTCTACCTCGGAAGCGAGCGCTATGAGGAAATCGAGGGTGGGACGCCGCCCGTCGAGGCATCAGGATTCATCGCGGACGAGCCGGTCATCGTCACGCCCGAAACCGTCGAGCGACTCACCGCGAACTACTGCGTCTGCGTGCTCACCGGCCGCCCCGAGGCGGAGGCCGAGATCGCCCTCGATCGCGTCGGGCTCGACGTCCCGGCCGAGCGGCGTTTCACGATGGACGACTGGGAGGAGGGGAAACCACATCCGCGCGCGCTCGTCGCGCTCGCCGATCGGTGCGACGCCGACGCGGTCGCGTTCGCCGGCGACACGCTCGACGACATCGAGACGGCGACGAACGCCGCGGACGCCGACCCCGAGCGGACGTACTACGGGATTGGCGTTCTCACCGGCGGCCTCACCGGCGAGGACGGCCGACGGAAGTACGAGAACGCGGGTGCGAACGTCGTCGTCGACTCCGTGAACGACCTCCCCGACCTCCTCGAAGGGTAGTCGGCCGTCGGGCCTTTGTAGGGCCGGTGTGAGTCCCCGCACATGGCAGACGTCCGAATGCGCCTACTCAAGCAGGACCGTGGCCCGATCGAAGTCGAAGTGGACGACGAGTGGGAACACGAACTCGAACTCGATGGCGTCGAGGAGGAATCCGACGGCCTCCACGGCGAGGCGCGCGACGCCGAGGCCGACGACGTCCTCTACCGGTTCGTCACCGACGACGCCGAGGAACTCCCCGTCTACCTCGAACGCCGACACGACCGCGACGAGGAGTTCGAACGCGTCGGCGAAGTGACCGACGTCGCCGTCGAGACGAACATCGGCTGACGGATCGACCGAGCGAGAACGTGGCGCGATCACTCGCGGGAATCCGATAGGGCGATGTGTGTCCGCTCGGAAGAACCGGGAGATGCCACGACCACGCGGTACCGTCACCGGCGGCCTCGTCGTCTCGTTCCTCCTCGCCGCCGCGCTCCTCCCGTCGCCACCCATCCTCGTCCTCTACGGGTTCGGCGCGACGCTCCTCACCGTGCCGGCCACGCATCTGCTCCGCGAGGAGGCCGCCGACCGGGGCGACGTCCGTCGGCGCTGTCTCGCCGGCCTCACTATCGCGGTCGGCGTGACGTTCGCCCTCGGTCGGCTCGTCGCGCTCCTCGTGCCGACGGCGGGCGACCCCGCACACCTGCTCCTCGACTGCGTGGCGATCCTCGTCGGTCTCGTCGCGGGCGGCCTCGTCATCGCGGGCGGCTACGACCGCGTCGTCGACTGAGGCAACGCTCACGCAACGCAGAACCCTTATTCGCGCGGCCGCCGACGCTCCAATATGCGTATCGCCCTACTCGGCGGCACGGGAGACATCGGCGAAGGCCTCGCGCTCCGCTGGGCCTACGACACCGACCACGAGATCCTCATCGGCTCGCGCGACCCCGAGAAGGCCCGCGCGAAGGCCGAGGAGTACGAGACCGAACTCGACAGCCGCGGCCGTGAGCGCACCGTCAAGGGCTTCGACAACGAGATGGCGGCCGATCGCGCGGGCGTCGTCGTCCTCGCCGTCCCCGCCTACCACATCGGCGACGTCGTCGAGAGCATCGCGGACGTCGTCGACGAGGACACCATCCTCGTCAGCCCCGCGGTCGGCATGAGCCGCGACGACGACGGGATGCACTACAACCCACCGAGCATCGGCAGCGTCACCGAGCTCGTCCAGCGCCGCGCCCCCGACGAGGTACCCGTCGTCGGCGCGTTCCACAACCTCGCCGCCGACCGGCTCGCCAACCTCGACGTCGAGTTCGACCTCGACACCCTCGTCGTCGGCGACGACGGGGACGCGCGCGGCCTCGTCGCAGACCTCGGTGCCGAGATCGAGGGCCTGCGCGTCCTCGACGCCGGCCCCGCCGCCAACGCCGCCGAAGCCGAATCCGTCACCCCGCTCGTCATCAACATCGCCATGAACAACGACGACATGCACGACGTCGGCGTGCGCTACCTGTAGCGCGATCGTTCACCGCGCGCCCCTCGGACGGGTAGAGGACGACCCCTTCTCCGCGCGCTTCGAACGGGAACATCGGCAGCGTGGTTGTACATCGAGACACGGTGCTACACGGCGGAGCGTACCCGTACGCGGCGCTACGCGCGGTGGTGTCGAAAGAAACGGGATGGTTGGGTGCGGGCTCCGACGCCGAGCGCGGTCTACGCCCCGGCTTCCTCGAAGGCGTCCTCGAGCTTCTCGGACTGGGTGACGCCGACGAAGCGCTCGACGACGCCGTCGTCGTTCTCGACGACAATCGTGGGGATCGAACGCACCTGGTACTCGTTGGCGACGTCCTGGTTCTCGTCGACGTCGACCTTCTCGAAGGTGACGCGATCGCCCCACTCCTCTTCGAGATCTTCGAGGATCGGGTCCTGCGTCTTGCACGGGCCACACCAGTCGGCGTAGAAGTCCTTCAGGGTGACAGTCATCGTTCTACTACGAACTAGACCGGCCCACGCCGATAAGGATTACTCACGGAACGGCGATTGCCGTTACTCGGGTAGCGCGGCGGTACGGGGTCTAGAACAGGTGGTCGCGTATCGCCCGGGAGGGACGGGACGCGGCGGCGGGTCCGCAAAGATTAGGGTGCTGGATGCCGAACTCGGGTGTATGAGCAGCGGCCAGAACTCCGGCGGGCTGATGTCGAGCGCCGGCCTCGTCCGGTACTTCGACTCCGAAGGGCGCAACGCGATCCGAATCAACCCGAAGAGCGTGATGGCGTTCGGTGCCCTGTTCGGCGTCCTCATCATCATGCTGAACGCACTCACAGTCTGAGCCGGGAGCCTTTTTCTCTCCGCGGTCCAAACGGTGGTATGACACTCGACGTCGGGGTCGTCGCCGTGCAGGGCGACGTCTCCGAACACGGCGATGCCGTCCGCAGAGCGGCGGCGAACCACGGCGAGGAGGCCGTCGTCCACGAGGTACGGAGCGCGGGCGTCGTCCCCGACTGTGACCTCCTATTGTTGCCGGGCGGTGAATCGACGGCGATCTCGCGCCTGCTCGCACGCGAGGGTATCGACGAGGAGATCGTCGCGCACGTCGCGGCGGACAAGCCCGTGCTCGCGACCTGTGCGGGCCTGATCGTCGCGTCGCGCGACGCCCGCGACGAACGTGTCGAGACGCTCGATCTCGTGGATGCGACGGTCGACCGGAACGCGTTCGGCCGGCAGGTGGACAGCTTCGAGGCCCCGCTGGACGTCGACGGTCTCGACGAGCCGTTCCCCGCGGTGTTCATCCGCGCGCCGCTCATCGCCGAGGTCGGCGACGACGTGGACGTCCTGGCGTCGTGGGACGACCGCCCGGTGGCGATCCGCGACGGGCCGGTCGTCGGAACGTCGTTCCACCCGGAGCTGACCGCGGACGCGCGCATCCATGATCTCGCCTTCTTCGAGAACGCGGAGGCGACGCCGTGAGCGCGGACGCCGACGCGGGTACGGGCAGTGACGGCCCTCTGGACGCGGACATCGGGGGCGTGAAGGTCGCGGGGACATCGGACGGGCCCGCACCCGTCGTGCTCGTCGAGGTCGGCGACGAGGGGGACGTCCTTCCGATCTTCATCGCGTTCGAGGAGGCGATGAGCATCGCGCACGGAATCGACGCCGCGGACATCGGCCGGCCGCTCACGCACGACCTGCTCCTCGACGTGATCGAGGCGCTCGGCGGTCGGTTGCTCGGCGTCGAGATCCGCTCGGAAGCCCACGGGACGTACTACGCGGACGTCAACCTGCGCACGCCGCGCGGGGAGACGACGGTCGATGCGCGCCCGAGCGACGCACTCGCGCTCGCGGCGCGGACGGATGCACCGATTCGCGTCAATCCCGACGTCTTCGAGGCCGGGCGACGCGAGCGTGCGGCGTTCGACGACCTGCAGGACATCCGGGAGGTGGCGGCGGAATGAGCGACGCGAACGACGACGGCGAGGTACTCGAAGCCGTCTTCGACGTCATCGAAGACCGCAAGGAGACCCTCCCCGAGGACTCCTACACGGCGTCGCTGTTCACCCACGAGAAGGGCGAGAACAGGGCCCTCGAGAAGGTCGGCGAGGAGTCGACGGAGTTCATCCTCGCGGCGAAGGACGACGACACCGAGGAGATGGCCGAGGAGGGCGCGGACCTCGTCTACCACCTGCTCGTCGCGCTCTCGATGCACGACGTGGACGTCGAGGCACTGCTGGACGTCCTCCGCGAGCGACAAGGGTAGGCGGTGGCGGGCGACGGTGAGCGCGCACACTGGATTTCCGTGCGCCTCGGTGACGCCCTGAGGCGGCGATACGTGCGTTTTTACGGCTCGCGGCGCTACGACGCGTATGATCTTCGAGGACCTCCCGACGACGCCCACGTCGGAGGAGCTGCTCGACAAGGCGTTCTCGCGAGCGGCGCGAGCGGGCCGGGCGAAGTCGGGTGTCGAGGCACAGGAATCGATGTTGCAGACGGCATCGAACGTGCTGAGCGACAACCTCCAGAACGTCGTGACGGCGTGGCCGGACTTCGACGAGGTCGAACCGTTCTATCGCGAGCTCGCGGACGCCGCCGTCGGCGTGGATGAGGCGCGCACGCACCTCTCGGAGGTGACGTGGGCGTCACGGAAGACGAACGAGCTCGGCCGGGAGTACATCGGCCGGCTGCCGCGCGAGGACGCGGACGCGGCGAAGAAACTCCGCAAGCAGGCGTTCGCCCGAATGGGCTCCGTCCTCCGCGAGGTCGAAGACGACCTCCAGTTCCTCAACGAGGCCCGCGACGAACTGAAGACGTTCCCGGACATCCGCCCGGACGAGCCCGCGATCGTCGTCGCCGGCTACCCGAACGTCGGGAAGTCCTCGTTCGTGAACACGGTGACGAACGCGCGCAACGAGACCGCCCAGTACCCCTTCACGACGAAGGCGGTACGCGTCGGGCATGTGGAGCGCGACCACATCCGCTACCAGCTCGTCGACACGCCCGGCCTGCTCGATCGGCCCGCCGACGAACGCAACGACATCGAAGAGCAGGCGGTGTCGGCGCTGACGCACCTCGCGGACGCCGTGCTCTTCATGGTTGACGCCTCCGCGACGTGTGGCTATCCACTAGAGGACCAACTCGCCCTCCGCGCGGACGTCCGCGGAACGTTCATCAAGGAGGACGACGCGGACGAGGAGGAGATCGGTTTCCTCACCGTCTGCAACAAGAGCGACCTCTCGACGGACGTCGAGGCGGACGCGTACATGAGCGTCGAGACCGGCGAGGGTGTCGAGGACGCCCTCGGGGCCGCGATCGACGCGACCGGCTACGAGCTCGAACTCCCGACGCGGGACTGAATCGGATCGCGAACCGGCCTATCCGGCGGCGATAGCTGTGGCTTGGGAACGCGGGAGCGCTATGGTTGTCGTGGTCGCGGTGGTTGTAGTTGCGGTGGGTGTGATAGGGTCACGCAGCGGTCGCTGAAGGGCGGCGGTCGCGTCCGACGACCCGCGCGTCGCGTCGCCACCTGCGGTCTGTATCTCCACGAAGCGGATCTGGACGGCGACCTCATAGCCCGTCGCCGCACGGATCTGGCGTCTGAGCGTCGCCGCGAGGTCCGGATACGTGGTCCCGCCCGGCCGGCCGACGGTGAGCACCACGCGTTCCGGCGGGGTGATCGGCGACGGCGTCTGCGCGTACGTCACCTGCACGTCGATGAGCGAGAGCGCGGCGTACTCGCCACTCGCGAAGGTGTCTTGGACCTCCAGGCGCGTCGTCTCCTCGAACTGGCCGTGTTGGTAGGAGGAGTAGGTGACGCCGCCGAGGAACAGCGAGAGGACGGCGATCGCGACGACGAGCACGCCGATTCGCTTGAGCGTCGCGCTCCGGGCCTCGCTGAGGCGAAACCAGTGTTCTGGGCGGTAGCCCTGGTACCAGAGGACGGCGAGCGCGGCGAGGTTGATAGAAAGGAAGTTGACGAGCACGAGGACCGTAGAGCCGACGACGGTCGTCGGGAGTCCCCACGCGAGACCGATGCCGATGACGGCAGTTGGCGGGACGAGCGCCGCGGCAATCATGACACCGACAAGCGCGGTTGAAACGCCCGATGAGAGACTGAACGCGCCCGCGACGCCGGCGGCGAGCGCGACGGCGAGCGAGAGGAAGTCCGGGGTGAGTCGCTCGCGGATCTGCCCGATTGAGAGCAGTTCCGTCGGGGAGAGCGGTGGAACGAGGTGGACGGTGCGCGCGAGGAACGCGAATCCGGCGGCGGCGGCGACGGCGGCGACGAAGCCGATCGCCTGGAGTTTGACGCCGCGGAGGAACAGCTCGCGGTCGTCGACGACCGTGCCGACGCTCGTCGCCATCGCCGGGCCGATGAGCGGCGCGATGACCATCGAGCCGACGACGACGGCCGGCGAGTCGAGTAAGAGTCCCGCGGCGGCGACGATCGCGGAGACGACCGTCATCACGAGGAACGCGCCGAGTTTCGGCGCGAGCTCCTCGGCTTTTGCCGTGATCTCCTCGCGAGCGATGCGGTCCTCCGACTCCTCCTCCTCGTAGCGTTCTTGGAGCTCCTCGAACTTCGTCGAGACGACCGTCTCCGCGTCCACGACGACCGTGTACGCGTCGCGTTCGAGGCCGGCGTCGCGGAGCGCGCCGAGGACGTCCTCGACGGCCTGTGTCGGCAGCGGGAAGTAGACGACGCCGGTGTACCCCTGACTGCCCGTCTCGTCGGTGACGACGTAGTCGATCCCGCGTTCCTCCAACTCCGCGAGGATGGTCTCGCGTTTGCCGGCGGGGACGACGACTTGGACCAGACGCACGCTCGGACGTGCACTCGGCCCGAAGAAAAGCGTGTGGGAACGGCGCGGACGCGTTACGCCGCGGTGTAGGTCGCCTGCACCGAGACGGAGACCGAGACCGGCGCGCTGTCGATGACGGTGCGCTCGGCGCTGGACCCACCGCTCGCGGATGTCGTCTCGTACGCGACGGGGCCGTAGCCACCACCGACGGAGACTGTCTTCAGGCCGGTCACGGTCAGGCCGGCGGCATCAGCGGCTGCGTTCGCCTGTGAGCGCGCGTCGTCCATTGCGGCGTGAATGGCCTCGCTGCGGAGGTCGGCGCGCGTTGCGTCCGAGAGCGTGAAGCGCACGCCATCGACACGGTTCGCGCCGCCAGAGACGGCAGCGTCGAGGACGTCACCCGCCCGATCGGGGTCCTGCACAGTGATCGCAAAGGCGTGGACGGCCTCGTAGCCCGTCGTGGTCGTCGTCCCGTCCTCGCCGCGCTCCGTGCGCTCGCTCACGCGATAGGCCGTCGTCTCGATGTCGTCGCTCGCTACGCCCGCGTCAGCCAGCGCCTCGCGGAGACCGGAAGCGTTCCGCGCGACGGCGGTGCGTGCCGCGTCAGCCGAGTCGGCAGTCGCGGTGACGGCGACGGAGACGATCGCCTGATCGGGGTCAGCCGACACGGAGCCCGAGGCGGCGACGTCGATCGTCGTCGCGTTCGACGCCGCGGCCGACGGCGAGGCAGTCTGTGCGGGGGCAGTTCCGCCGCCTATCCCGGCGGCGGCGACGCCGGCGGTGACGACGCCGACGGCGGTGAGTAGTACGAGCAGTGTGAGCGTTACGTTGCGACGCATACCGGCGATAGGGGCGGTGGGAACGTCAACACGTCGGAGGGTCAAACGGCGATTTGTCCCACGCGACGAAAGACACAACCGCGGTGCCCGCCTACGGGAGCCATGTTCGAGAACCGACCGGATCGCGACGCGGAGATCGTCCTCCTCGGCCGGTCGAACGTCGGGAAGTCCACCCTGATGCGCGAGATCACCGGCCACGACTTCACGACCGGCGGGAAACCCGGCGTCACGCGCCAGCCGAACCACTACGACTGGGCCTCCGAGTCGTTCGTCGTTACCGACCTCCCCGGCTTCGGCTTCATGTCCGGCGTCGAGGAGGACAGACAGGAGTCGATCAAGACGGACATCGTCCGCTATATCGAGGAACACGCCGATGCGATCCTCGCCGGCGTCATCGTCCTCGACGGAAAGGCCGCCGTCGACATCATCGACCGGCACACCACCGAGGAGGAGATCCCGCACGCCGTCGAGCTCTACGGCTTCCTGCAGGAGCTCGGCATCCCGCCGGTCCTCGCCGTCAACAAGATGGACAAAGTCGACGATCGCGACGAGCGACTGGGCGATATCGCGGACCGCTTCGGGCTCGTCCCCCCGTGGGAGCAGTGGCGGGACACCATCGCGCCGATCACCGCCAAAAAGGGCGACATCGACGCGCTAAACCAGGCCGTCCGCGTCCACCTCGAGGACGCGAAACGCGACGACCTGAAAAAGTTCTTCTAACGGACTTTTTTGCGCCGTGGGGTCGCCTCCGGCGACCCTCGTGGCGCAAAAACCTCCACTAAAAAGTCCCGCGAGCGCGGAGCGCTCGCGATCGCTGAACCGGAGCGGTACCGCCACAGCACGGCAACCGCCGCAGCACGGCAACCGCCACAGCACGGCGACCACACCGGACGCCGCCACCGCATCGCTATTCCGACATGTATTGCGACTCGATCGCGTCGACATCGTCGAAGCAGTCGAGGACGTGCTGAACGAAGGAGTCCTGCTGGGCGAAGTAGCCGGCGTCGACGGCCACCGCGAGCCCCGTCGTCTCGGAGAGCGGGAAGTTCAACTCGACGGCGTCCTCGAAGAAGGTGACGTTGCAGCGGAGGTCACCGTGGCGTTCGGCGAAGAGGTCGTTCACGTACTCGGCCTCAAGCGCCTCGAAACGCATCTCCTCGATGCCGCGCTCGATCTCGGCGTCGTCGTAATCGACGGCGACATCGTCTCGAAGGTAGCGCACATGGTAGTCGTCCCTCGTGTAGACAACCACGGAACGCAAGTACTCGCCCACATAGTCGCGCAGCGCGTCGGATATCCCCCGTCCCATCATGCGGTTATCGTCTCTGTGATACCCACAAAAGCGATTTGGTTGAGCGATAGACATTCACAGCCATACAATCATCGCGATGGCGAGCGCCGAGCTGACGGCGGCGACCGGGAAACCGACGAGGACGAGGCGACGCACGGGGAGGTCGACGCCCCGGCGCGCGGCACCCTCCAAAGCGATGAGCGACGCCGCGGAGGCGACGGGCGTGGCGTTCCCGGCGAGCGTCGAGACGGCCGAGAGGACGAGCCACCCCTGCTGAGATGTGATACCTGTGGAGAGCGCGAGCACCGCCGGGACGTTGCTCACGAGGTTCGAGAGTGCGAACGTCGCGACACCGAGCGTGACGCTGTCCGCGACGGCGGCCTCCAGAGCGGGCACAACCGGCGTCGTCCGCAGGCCGGCGACGAGGACGAACATCCCCGCGAAGAGCACGAGCAGCGACCAGTCGAGTGAGCGCAGGACGTCGCCACCGGGTTCGCGGCGGGCGAGTTGGAGGCAGGCGAGGTGCGCGACGGCCGTGGACGCCGCGACGACGCCCGGGTCGAGGCCCGATCGGGCGAAGAGGAGGACGAACGTCGCGGCGACGAACGCGACGCTGAGCGCCGCCCACGGGCGGTCGTAGTCGGGGACGGCCGTCGACGGAATCGTACCGCTCCGGGGCGTTATGGCGACGACGGCGACGGCCGCGACGCAGAGCGCGACGAACGCCACTGGCGCGAGGGTGACGACGAACGTCCGCATCGTCAGCGGGCTGTGCGCGAGGATATAGGCATTCTGGGGGTTCCCGAGCGGTGTGGCCACGCTCCCGACGTTCGCGCCGAGGACGAGGGCGACGAGCGCCGGAACGGGATCGACGTCGGTCCCCTCAGTCGCACGGACGAGAATGGGCGTGACGAGTAGCACCGTCGCGTCGTTCAGCGCGAGCGCCGACAGACCGGCGGCGAGACAGAGCGTCCCGACGGCGAAGCGCCGCGGTGTGCTCGCCCAGTTGACGAGACGCGCGGCCGCGTAGCCGTAGAACCCCGAGCGGGCGAGACCCTCGACGTGGACGAGCATCCCGAAGAGCAGGAGGAGCGTGCTCGCATCAATCCCCGCGAGCGCCTCGTGAGGGTCGAGGACACCGAGAACGAGCAAGAGGACGCCGCCCGCGGCGGCGGTGACCGCGCGATCCACCGGATACCCCCGGATCTGCCGGGAGAACAGCAGTGCGAACGACCCGAAGACGACGAGCGCCGTCAGCGGCCACGGGACGACCACGTCAGACAACTCGGTTGACGAGTGCCTCGTCCGCGGCCGCGTGCAGGGCGTTCTGTCGGACGAGCGCCGCGACGTCCCGGTAGTAGTCGCGCGTCATCGCGCCCGAGTGGGGCGTAATGAGCACGTCGTCGAGGTCCCAGAGCGGCGACGCCGCGGGAAGCGGCTCCGTCTCGAAGGCGTCGAGGGCCGCGCCCGCGATGACGCCGTCCTCGACGGCAGCGACGAGCGCGTCCGTCTCGACGACGCCGCCGCGCGCGACGTTCACGAGGTAGGCGTCCTCGCGCATCGCCTCGAACACCGCTGCATCGACCATCCCCGCCGTCTCTTCGGTGAGCGGCGTCGCGAGCGCGACGAATCGGGCGTCCGCGACGGCCTCGTGGAGTTCGTCGGGTGCGTACACTTCGCGGACGTGTGGGGGGCGGGCGGGCGTGCGACGAACGCCGGCGACACGCATTCCGAGACCGTCCGCACGACTCGCGATTCCGCGCCCGACGGCACCCAGGCCGACGACGGTGAGGCGCTCGTCCATGAGTGTGAACGGTTCGTCCCACGTGGGCTGCGCCCACTCCCGGTCGGCTTGGGCGTCGCGGGCGGTGTGGAGGCGGCGCGCAAGCGAGAGCATCACCCCGAGCGCCGTCTCGCCGACCGACGCACCGTGGATGCCCGAGGAGTTCGTGAGCGCGGTGCCCGCGTCCCGGTAGTCAGCTACGGGGAAGTCGTCGTACCCCGCGCGGACGCAGTGGACCCACTCCAGGTCGAGGAACGCCTCAACGTGGCCAAACGTCGCGACGGCGTCGACGGCCGAGACGTCGTCGCCGACGACGGTGACATCGGGGTCGAGCGAGCGCAGTTGCTCCGCGAGCGTCTCCGGCGGAAAGATGGCCCCCACGGACTCGTGGACGCCGAGACGGTCGATGTGCATGCCGCTCTGTACCACGCTCTGGCGATTGAGTCTTGTGGAAGGGCGACTCGGGAGAAAGGCCTCGTCATAAGGGGCTCGGAGGGGGTAACTCCTCGTCACCGTCGCCCACGCGGACCGTGGGGCCGCGAGTCTAAACGCCTTTCGAGGGGACGGCGTCGCCGGGGGACGCGACCGGACGCGAGCGCGTGTTCATCCCGTATCACGACCGCACCGACGAGTATGCACTGATCGCATGACTCGGGCGGGAACCGCGAAATCCGACGGCCGTCCCGCTCGAATGCCGCAGCCGTCGTGTTCGCCTATTGCCACTTCCGGAGAGAGCGGAGCTCCGCGGCCGCCTCGTCGATCGCCTCCACGTCGAGGACCCCGTCTTCGGTGACGACGCCGGTGAGGAGCGACGCGGGCGTGACGTCGAAGCGGGGGTTTGCGACGTCGAGCGGCGCGTCACCGTCGTAGAGATCGGACGCGGGGGCGTCCTCAATCACGGGGGCTGTCGGATCGACGTTGGGCGCGATCTTGTCCCGCGCACAGACCGCGTAGGTGGGGACGTTGGCCTCGGCGGCGGCGAGCGCCGCGGCGTGCGTCCCGACCTTGTTCACGATGCTCCCGTCGCGGAGTACGGTGTCCGCACCGACGAGCACCGCGTTCACGTCCGCGACGAGCGACGGCACGGCGGCATCAGTGGTGAGCGTCACGTCGAACTCCTCGGCGGCAAGTCGCTCCGCGGTGTCGACGCCCTCACGAGCGGTTCGGGACTCCGCGATGACGACGCGTTCGGGGCCCGCACCGACGATCGCGTCGAAGGCCGTGCCGGAGCGCGAGAGCGTCAGGAGCGACGCGTCGCTGAGTTCGACCGCGGCGGCCGCGGCGGCATCGCTGTCGGCGGCGAGCGCGGCGTCGATCGTCGCGCTCGCACTCCGCAGGATCGCGTCCGCGTCGGCGGTGTCGGCGGTCGCGACGACGCGGTTCACGCGGTTCGCGACGGCGGCCATGCTCTCACGCGCGGCGAGCAGGTCACGCGCCGTCCCGCGGAGTGCGTCGTAGTCGGCCCCGGCCGCGGCATCGTCACGCAGAACCTCGCATGCTCGCACGGAGACGTACGCGGAGCCGTGTGTTTCGTCGTCGCGGACGCTCGCGACCGAGGGTCGGACGCGGTCGTACGACGTCCAGAGGTCTGGCACCGTCTCGCGCTCCCGGATGGCGGTCGGTGGGACCCACTCGTACGCCGCCGTCTCGTAGTTCGGCGTCACGTCGCGGGTATCGCAGTCGAAGAGGGAGGGGTGGACGATCCAACGCGTCCCCCGATCGTCGTCGGTGACGGTGAACGGTTCGCCCGCGCGGACGAACGTGGCCTCGGCGTCTGGATCGATCCCCGTCTCTTCGCGGATCTCGACGCGCGCCTGTGCGTCGGGGTCGCCCTCGGCGTGGCCGGCAACGGCCCCCCAGCGACCGGCGTAGGAGCCGACGCCCTCGCTCCGGCGGAAGAGCAGGACGTCGGTGCCGTTGCGTAGGAAGGCGGTGACGACGTGGGTCTCCTCCATGCACTACGGTCGGGTCGGCGACCGGTTAGGTTCGGGGGCCGCCCGTAGCCGGGATCGGCGTCCCTTTGGCGACGCCGGCGAAAGTACGGGTATGGAAGCGTTCGCAGTTCCGGGGCTCCCCGAGTTCGAGGCGGGCGACGACGTCGCGACCGCGATCGAATCGGCGTGCGACCTCCGCGAGGACGACGTCGTCTGCGTCGCAAGTACGATCGTCTCGAAGGTCGAGGGCCGGACGGCCGCCCTCGCGGACTACCCGGCTGGGCCGCGGGCACGCGAGATCGCGGCGCGCTTCGAGGCGCAGACCGGCGACGAGCGCGACCCGCGCTTCGCGCAGGCGGTGCTGGAGGAATCGACGGATCTCGTGATGGACGAGCCGTTCCTCCTGACGGAGACGCGCTTCGGGCACGTCGGCGTGAACGCCGGGATCGACCGCTCGAACACGGGCGGGGCGGAGCTGCTCCTCCTCCCGAAACGGCCGAGCGAGTCGGCCGAGCGGATCCGCGAGGCGCTCTCCGTGGACGTTCCGGTTGTCGTCACGGACACCTCCGGCCGACCGTTCCGCCACGGGCAGGCGGGCGTCGCGATCGGTTGGGCGGGGATGCCGGCGTCGCGCGACTGGCGGGGCGAAACCGATCGCGACGGCCACGAGCTCGAAGTCACCGTCGAGTCGGTCGTCGACGAGCTCGCCGCGACGGCGAACCTCGTCTCCGGCGAGGGTGACGACGGGACGCCGGTCGTCGTCGTCCGGGACTGGACGTTTGGCGACCACGAGGGGAGCGAGAACCTCTATCGCGATCTTGAGAGCGACTTCGTCCGGCAGGCACTGCGCGAGTGGAGCTACGAAGAAGCGTAGGACGATCGGGCGGGGCGTCGTCGCGTTAACGCGGCTGTCCGTCGACGTAGCCGGTGTCCGCGCCGCCGACGAGGTCGGCGATCGCGCCGCCGCCGAAGTAGACGGAGGCGACGCCGATGACGACGAACAGGGCGATGCTGCACACGACGAGGAGCGCGGGGATGATACCGAACGCACCGAGGAGGATGTCGGCGAAGACGATGGAGCTTGCCATACCGCGGCTGACGTCGGCGGGCCCCTTAGCTCCTAGTGGTCCGCTCGTCCACCGCTGACGGGCCGTCGATCCGGACGGGCGGGCCGCCACCCGGCGCGTTTCGGGGTGAGGAATTATCCGCTCACTCCCCCTACGGTGGGGTGTGAGCGAAACCGACGTCGGCGTCGTCTGCCGGGTGGCACCCGGAACGGAGGCGTGCGAGGCCTGCGGAACGGCCGCGAAAACGCGCTGGCGGACCGAACGGGGGTGGTGCTGTGCGGACTGCACGGACTGGTGAACCGGCGTCAGCGGGAACCGGAAATCCGGGCCGCGATGGTGGAAGAAGGCAGAAGACACACAGCGAAACGAGCGGAGTCAGGGGTGAACGCCCGTGACAGCCGATCGGGTCGCACCCGCGAGGGACGACGTGAGCGGCGGCGTCGACCCGCTCCCGGTCGAGGAGGCGCGGGCACTCGTCGAGCGCGTTACCGAGAACGTCGGACGCGTCGTCGTCGGGAAGGCGGACGTCGTCGAGGACGCACTCGTCGTGCTCCTCGCACGCGGCCACCTCCTCCTCGAAGACGTCCCCGGTGTCGGGAAGACGATGCTCGCGCGGGCGCTCGCGGGCTCGATCAATGGGACGTTCTCCCGCCTCCAGTTCACGCCGGACCTGCTGCCGAGCGACGTCACCGGGACGAACGTGCTCGATGAGGCCGCGGGCGGATTCGACTTCCAGCCCGGGCCGGTGTTCGGGAACGTCGTCCTCGGCGACGAGATCAACCGCGCGCCACCGAAGACCCAGAGCGCGCTCCTCGAGGCGATGGAGGAGGGACAGGTGACGGTCGACGGCGAGACACACACGCTCCCCGACCCGTTCTTCGTCGTCGCGACGCAGAACGCCGTCGAGCGCGACCGCGTGTACGACCTCCCGGCGGCGGAAGTCGACCGGTTCGCGAAGAAGTGTACACTCGGCTACCCCGACATCGAGGAGGAGATCGAGGTGCTCGGGCGCGTCGTCGGTCACCACCCCGTCGAGGATGTCGAACCGGTCACCGATGTCACGGCGCTTCGACGGGCGCGCGAGACGACGGCGCGCGTCGACACCGCCGAACCGGTTCGTCGATACGTCGCGCGACTCGTCGGGTGGACGCGCGAGCACGCCGCACTCGGTGTCAGCCCGCGTGGTGGCATCGCGCTCCTCCGCTGCGCGCAGGCGCGGGCCGTCCTCGACGGACGCGACTACGTCGTCCCCGACGACGTGAAGCGAGAGGCCCCGAGCGTCCTCGCCCACCGAATACGTGCCGACACCGGGGCCGAGCTCGGCGGTGAGGACGCAACGCGCATCGTCGAGCGCGCGCTCGATAGCGTCGATCCCGAAGCGACGTGATGCGACCCACCGGCCGTGGCGTCGTCGTCGCGCTCGTCGCCGTCGCCGGGTTCGCGAGCGCGCGGTTGTTCGGGGCGCGCTCGCTGAACGCCGTCGTCGTCCCCGTAGGCCTCGCGTTCGTCCTCTCCGCCCTCCTCGTCGTGCGGGTCGAGACACCGCGCGTCGTCCGCGACCCGCCGGCGGATGGGTTTCCCGGCGACGAGCGGCGGATCTCGCTCGCCGTCGAGGGTGACGGCGCGATCGTCACCGTTCGTGACGCGCTCGGTCCGGGACTCGACGGGGACGGGACGATCAGAAGCGTCGCCGACGGGCGAGCGAAAGAGTACGACGTCACGCTCCGCGAGCGTGGCCGGCGCGCCGTCGGCCCGGCGACGGTCGTCGCGAGCGATCCGTTCGGCCTGTGGCGACGAACGTTCACCGGGGGGACGCGCGACGAGGTCGTCGTCTATCCGAGCGTCGTCCCGCTCGCGGTGCCGCCACGCGCGCTTGCTGCGGCGGTCGGGGCTGCCGGCGGCCGCAGCGAGTTCGACGGCATCCGCGAATACGTTCGGGGCGACCCGCTGCGCGACGTGAACTGGAAGGCCTCGGCGAAACGCCCGGACGAGTACCTCGTGACGACCTACGCCGGCGACGGAGCCGACGCGCGCGTGGTCGTCGCCGTCGACGTCCGCGAGGGCGGGGACGCCGATCGAGCCGCTGTCGCCGCGGCGAGTATCGTCGTCGCCTGTCTCGACGCCGGCGTCGCCGTCGGAGTGCGGACGGCGAACGAATCGCTCGCACCCGCAAGTGACGCGAGGACGCGACGGCGCGCCCTCGAACTGCTCGCTGAGATCGACCAATCGGTCCTCGCCGATAGCGATCGAGAGGGCGCACGCGTCGTCGTCCGTGCCAACGGCGACGGCGTGACGATTGACGTCGACGGCGAGGCACGACCGGCGGAGACCGTTCTCCGAGAGGGGCGAGCGTGACGCGACACATCCCCGCCCTCGGGCGACTGACGCCGGCACGTATCGGCGCGCTCGCCTGTACCGCCGTGCTCTCGGCGTCGTCGCTCGCCGTCCTCTACCACGTCGTCGACGTCGTCGGCGACCTCCGGGTCTTCTGGGTCGTCCTCGTGGGATCGCTGTGCCTCGCCGCGCTCGCGCAGGCCGTCCGACCGCGGTACGCGCTCGCCGTCGGTGTCGCCCTCCTCGGTGTCGGATTGGGTGCGTACGTCGTCACGGCACCCGAGAGCTACGCGCGTTCGCTCACCCTCGCGGGGGTCGTCGACGACGCCGTCGCGCTCCTCACCGGCTACTCGGTGTTGCGGATGGTGAACGTCCTCGTCTGGGCGCTCGCGATGGTCCCCGCACCCGCGTTCCTCACATGGTATTTCGCGCTCCGAGAGCGGTACGCCCCCGCCGTCGGCGTCGCCGGTCTCGCGCTCGGGTTCTTCGTGCTCACCGGCGACAGCACCGGTACTGCGACGCTCGTCGGCGCGCTCGCCGCCGCGGGTGCGGTCGGCCTCGGCACGCTCGACGCCCACGGCGCGACCCGCCGGCAGGTGGAGACGCTCGGCGTCGCCCTCGCGCTCATGGCCGTCGCGCCGGTCGTCGTGACCGTCGCGCCGGGCGGCAGCGGGGTGACGTTCAGCGCGGCCGACACCGCGCCGACGACGAGCCTGACCAGCGCAGAGGAGCGCATCGGGCTCGGTGGGGCGATCGACCTCTCGTCGGACGTCCAGTTCGTCGTCGAGGCCGATCGCCCCGGCTACTGGCGCGTCGCTACCTACGATCGCTACACGGGGAGCGGATGGGTCCGCACCGGCGAGGGCGGAACGCTCGCACGACCCGAGGGAGCGAGCGAGCGCATCACGCAGACCGTCACCGCGAAGCGACCGCTCTCAGCGATGCCGGCGATCGCTGAACCGGTCGCCGTCGAGGGGGTCGACTATCGCGTGACGAGCGGCGGAACACCCGTCCCGACGGACGTCCTGACCGCGAACGAGAGCTATCGCGTCATCAGCGAGCGGTTGCGTGCCGGTCAGCGCGCGCTCCGTAGCGACGGAACGGATTACCCGGCAACGATCGAGCAGCGCTACCTCCAAGTGCCGGATACGACCGGTGCGCGGGTCGCCGCGCTCGCCGACAACGTGACCGCCGACGCAACGACACCCTCCGAGAAGGCCCGAGCGATCGAGCGCTGGCTGGAGACGACGAAGAACTACTCGCTCGCCGCCCCGGCGGCGAACGACCACCTCGTGCGATCGTTCCTCCTCGACACCGAGACCGGCTACTGCGTCCACTACGCGAGCGCGATGGTCGTCATGCTTCGCTCGGAGGGCGTTCCGGCGCGCTTCGTCACCGGGTACACACGGGGCGAGCGAACCAGCCTCGGGACGTGGACCGTCCGCGGCGTCGACTCGCACGCCTGGGTCGAGGTCTACGACCCCGAGGCGGGCTGGGTCCGCTTCGATCCGACGCCCGCGAGCGAGCGAGTCGAGGCCGAACAGGCCGCGCTCGCGAACACGTCCGACGGAGCCAGTGGCACGACGGGGGCAAGTAGCGACTCGACCACGTCGACATCCAGTACGACCGCAGCCACATCGACGACAGCCACCACCACGACGACAGCCACCACCACGACGACAGCCACAGCGAACGCGACGCCGATAACGACGGTCGGCGGGACGAGCGGGGCGAGCGGGCCGACACTCCCCGACCCCCGACCCCTTCTGCTCTGGACTGTCGTCGCGGTCGGGGTGATCGCCGTTGGCCGCCGTCTCGGGCTCTTCGAGCGCGGCTATCGGGCGCTTTGGGTTCGGTGGCTCCCCGACGGTGACCCGGAGCGGGTCGTCGCAGGCGCACACGACCGGCTGTTGTACGTGCTCGCTCGCCGCCATCGACCGCGCGAATCGGGCGAGACCGTCCGCGCGTATCTCGACGCGATCGACGCACCGGAACCCGCACGTCGCCTCGCGAGCATCCACGAGCGCGCACGCTACCGAAACGAGGTCGACACCACCGACGCCGCCGACGCCCGCCGGGCGCTACGGGCGGTTCGCGACGAAAACGCCCGCCCGTAGCCCGTTCGTGGCGTCTGGCGACAGTATTTTGTAGCCCGGCACCCAACCGTTAGACGTAATGTCGGACGTATGCTCGACGTGCGGATTGCCCGATGAACTCTGCGTCTGCGAGGACGTCGCCAAGGAGTCCCAGCAGATCACGATCCGCATCGACGAGCGCCGCTACGGGAAGGAAGTGACCGTCGTCGAAGGGCTCGACCCGAAGGACGTCGATCTCGACAGCCTCTCCTCGGACCTCAAGTCGAAGTTCGCGTGCGGTGGCACGGTCGAGAACGGCGAGATCGAACTCCAAGGAAACCACTCGGGTCGTATCGAGGACTTCCTCCGGAACAAGGGTTTCAACGTCGCCTGAGAACCTTTTGCTGCGCTCGCCTCCGGCGCGCTGGCAAAAAGCTCGGCCATCGCCAGAAATCGAAGATTTCTGCCTATGAAGCGAGACGCTCCGCATCTCGCCGCAAAAAGCGCTGCGCGCCTCCCTCCGGTCGGCGCTTGGCCTTGCGCCCGACGGCGCAAGTGGGTATCGGGGCCGTGTTACCGCTCCATCCCGCTTCCTGCCCCTTCTCAGGTTTTCACGCTGCGTAGCGGCGGCTCCGAAGACGAGAGACGAACACGCGACGTAATCGCTCAGAACGGCGCTTCGGGACCCTCATCGGCTTCTCGGCATCCCGTATCGGCCGTTTCGAGATCGCCGTCCCACGCAACAAGGCCGCCGGCCATGCTCTGCACGGTGGCGTCGGCGTCGACGCCCTCGTAGGACGCGATGAGGTTCGCGGCCTGCACACTCGACTGGCCGTGCGGGCAGACGGTGACGACGTGTTCGGCTCCCTCGAAGCGCTCGACAGAGCGCGTGAGCGCGGTGAAAGGTACGTTCTCGCTCCCGGGAATGTGCCCCTGTACGTACGCGCCCTCGGGGCGGATGTCGACGATCCGGACGTCCGCGTCGTCCGCGATGAGCGTCGCGACCTCGTCGGGCGTAATCTCGCCGTCCATACCCCGACGGTGGCCGTCGGTTCGGATAAGCGCCGCGGTCAGTCAAGATAGCCGTCCGCACGCGCGAGGAGAACGCCCTCGATGGTGGCGTCGTTCGCCGGCTGCTCGCGGGCGCGGGCGAGCGCCTCGTCGGCGGGAACGCGCGTCACCGTGAGGAACTCGTTGTCGTCGAGGTCCCGTTCAGTCTCCGTGAGGCCGTCAGCGACGACGATACCGCGCTCGTGGCGCAGGACGCCGGTACTGCACGCAAATGTTTCGAGGAGCGTGACGTCGTCGGCGAGGAGGCCGGCTTCCTCGCGGAGTTCGCGGCGCGCGGCCGCCTCATACCCTTCACCGTCCTCGACGATCCCGGCGACGAGTTCGAGGCAGTGTTCGCGGATGACCGGGCGGTACTGCTCGACGAACACGACGTCGTCGCCGTCGATCGCGAGGACGACGACGGCGGCCGGGAGAGCGGCCCAGTAGTAGTCCTTCTCGGTGCCGTTCGGTTGCGTCACACGGTCGTAGCCGCCGGTGTACCAGCCGGTCTCGTACTCGGTCACGCGCTCGACGACGGGCCACGGGTCGGCCGTCCAGTTCATACGCCTGCGAGATCGGGCCAGCACAAAGCCGTGAGGAATCCGGCATGTCACACGCTCAAGCGACGTTCGCGTCCTCGTGCCACCGAAACGGACCTAGACGACGTCGCTGTAGAAACGGCCGTGGACGATCCGCCGCAGGGTCGCGACGGCTGCGTCCGGTTCGTTCTGGTACGTCGCCACGACCACCGTGTCCGCGAACGGGACGACGTGCCAGACGGCGTGATCGACATTGTCGCTCCCGTTCTCCCGGACGTCGAGGTCGGGGTGGGTCTCGCGGAAGGTCTCGAACTCCTCATAGGTGCCGACCGAAACGACGAGGAGCGACGCGAACAGCGCGTCGCGCGCCGTCTCCACGACGTCGCTCGTGACGCGCTCGCGGTACTCCTCGCGGTCGAATCCCATCGCCTTCGCCGTCTCGCGGCTCACCGTCTGTGCGGCCGAGCCGAGTTCGCGATACTGCTCGCTCGCCACCGTCTCCGTCTCCGGGGCCAGAAATCCGCGTTCCTCCATACTGGAGACACGGACGACGGACCCTACTCGGTTTCGCCTTCGGGTCCCGGCGACTCCGACTCGTCCGGCGACTCCTGCTGGTCGTCGCCCGCCTGCTCGCGGGTCGTTTCACTCCCCGCTCGCCCGTCCGGCGGTCCGTCGCTCTCGCTCGGACCGCCCGTCATCTCCCGGGTCATCTCCGCGGCCTCCTGCAGAATGCGCTGTGCCTCGGCATCGAGCGCCTCGCCGCCCGCGCCGGCACCGCCGCGATCCCCGTGGTCGTGGGCGTGGCCCTCAGCGGGATGCGTGTCGACCTCGAAATCGACCGTTTCAGCGTGGCCGGTGACGCGCGGTGCGAGGTCCTCGGTGCCGCCTTCCTCCCACCCCGGCGCGTGCTCGTCGAGCCACGACTCGTGGGCGTCGTCGCCCGTGACCGCGGCGAACGCGAGGTGATCGGCGAGATGCTCGGCGTCGGGGACGTGCTCGTCACAGACCGGACAGGCATAGCCCATGCGTCCACGAACGGGACACGACGGCAAAAATCCGCGGCGATCACTTAGAGGCGCGCGACCATCACGAACGCGTCCTCGCCGTCGGAGTAGTACCGGGGCAGCGTCCGAAGGTACTCGAAGTCGAACTCCCGGTAGAGGGAGATCGCGGCGTCGTTCGAGCGCCGAACTTCGAGTTTCGCGCTCTGGACCCCCTGTGTCCGGAGCACGCCGAGTCCGCGGGAAACAAGGGTACGGCCGAGCCCTTCCCCCCGTACGTCCGGGTGGACTGCGACGTCCTTCACATGGCCGAGCGGGCGTCCGTGATTCGGGATCGTATCGGCGACCACGTAGCCCACGACGCCGTCACGGGGATCGTCCGCGACGAGGAACCCCGGATCCCCGAGATGGCCCTCGAACGCCGAGAACGGCCACGGCTGTTCGAAGGACTCCTTTTCGATCCGAAAGACGTCGAGGAGGTCCTCCCGCCTCGCCTGGCGGACACCATCGTGCTCGACGCGGTTGGCGGCCGACCTCACGTCGAAGACTATCGGACGAGGGACTATGTAGTCTATGGCCCGCGGCGGCGCGGTCGCTGCACGGCGTACGAAAGAAGCGGAGAAGAGAGAACCGAAGGCGTTAGTCGTCCGCGGGCGTCGCGCCGCTGTCACCCTCGCCGTACTGCTGCTTCGTCAGCGAGAGTTTGCCACCGGCGGCGAGAATACGACGCTCGCGCTCGGACGCATCGAGGTAGCCGGTCGCCTCCCAGTCGTCGTTCACGCGGACCGTGAACTCCTCCTGGCCGGACTTGACGGCTTCCTCGACGTCGTCGACGATCTCGACGTCGTCACCCTGGTCGATCTTCGCGTACGTCTCCTCGTCGATGGTGAGCGGGAGGAGGCCGAAGTTGAACAGGTTCGCCTTGTGGATGCGGGCGAAGGACTGCGCGAGCACGCCCTCGATACCGAGGTACATCGGACAGAGGGCCGCGTGTTCACGCGAGGAGCCCTGCCCGTAGTTCTCGCCGGCGACCAGGAAGCCGCCGTCGGACTGCTTCGCGCGCTCGGCGAACGTGTCGTCGACGCGCGAGAGCGTGAACTCGGAGAGCTTCGGGACGTTGGAGCGGAACTTCAGGATGTCCGACGTCGCCGGGATGATGTGGTCCGTGGTGATGTTGTCCTCCATCTTCAGGAGGGCTTCACCTTCGAGGTGCGCGTCGAGCGGGTCCTTCAGCGGGACATCGCCGATGTTCGGGCCCTTGATGAGGTCGTCGTCGATGGCCTCGTCGGGCGCGATGATGTCGGGGTCGTC
The DNA here is from genome assembly GCF_039520965.1 of Halarchaeum salinum. NCBI lineage: Archaea > Methanobacteriati > Methanobacteriota > Halobacteria > Halobacteriales > Halobacteriaceae > Halarchaeum > Halarchaeum salinum. The sequence goes on along the minus strand of NZ_BAAABL010000033.1, from coordinate 107,000 downwards.
CTGGCCCATGCCGGGGCTGTACGTCTCGCCCATCTCGAGGCCGGGTGCCTCGAGGTCGCCGAGTTCATCCGCGAGGTCGCGCGGATCGACGATTTCGCCCTTGATCGCGGCGGCCGCCGCGACCTCGGGGGAGCAGAGATAGACGGAGTCGTCCTCGATACCGGAACGACCCTCGAAGTTGCGGTTGAACGTCCGCAGGCTGACGGAGTCCGAGGCGGGCACGTGACCGATCCCGATACACGCACCACAGGTCGCCTCGCTGAAGTTGACGCCGGCGGCCATCATCTCGGCCGTCCAGCCCTCGCGGGCGAGCATCTCGGAGGCCTGCTTGGAGCCGGGCGCGACGATGAGCTCGGTGTGCTTTGCGACCTCGCGGCCCTCGACCATCTTCGCGGCCGGGAGGATGTCCTCGTAGGAGCCGTTCGTACAGGAGCCGACCATGACCTGCTCGACGTCCTCGCCCGCGACCTCGCGGACCGGAACGACGTTGTCGGGCATGGAGGGCTGCGCGATGAGCGGTTCGAGGTCGGAGAGGTCGATGGAGACCGTGTCCGCGTACTCCGCGTCCTCGTCGGGCTGGAGCTCGACGTACTCGTCCTCGCGGCCGATGCGGGAGAGCCAGTCCTTCGTCTTCTCGTCCGTCCCGAAGATGGAGGACGTCGCACCCAGCTCGGTACCGAGGTTCGTGATGGTGGTGCGCTCGGGGATGGTGAGGGACTCCGCGCCCTCGCCCGTGTACTCGAAGATCTTGCCGACGCCGCCCTTCACGGAGAGGCGACGCAGCATCTCGAGTGCGATGTCCTTCGCGGTCGCCCACTCGGGGAGCTCGCCCTCGAGCTGGACGTTGACGACTTCCGGCACCTCGACGTAGTAGGGGCCGCCGCCCATCGCGACGGCGATGTCGAGGCCACCCGCACCGATCGCGAGCTCGCCGAGCCCACCGGGGGTCGGCGTGTGGCTGTCGGACCCGAGGAGGGTCTTGCCGGGCGCGGCGAAGTTCTCCTTGTGGACCTGGTGGCAGATGCCGTTGCCGGGCCGGGAGAAGTACGCCCCATAGGTGCCCGCGGCCGACCGGAGGAAGCGGTGGTCGTCCGTGTTCTTGAAGTCGAACTGGTAGGTCTGGTGGTCACAGTACTGCGCGGCGAGCTCGGTCTGGACTTCGTCGAGTTCGAGCGCTTCGAACTGGAGCCAAACCATCGTGCCCGTGGTGTCCTGCGTGAGGACCTGGTCGATCTCGATCCCGATCTCCTCGCCGGTCTCGAGTTCCCCTTCGACAAGGTGGTCGTCGAGGATTTTCTCCGTCAGCGTTTGTCCCATAGCACCCGAAAGTCGGAAGCCGACGACTATAAATCCCGCGTGTTTGTGCATCCCGTAGACGCCCGAGAAACGCGGCGTCCGACCGTGATTAGCGTGTGTACGACCGATGGGGAGAACGGCGACGAGCGGACGCGAGACGCGTTCTTCGTAGAATTTCGTGACAGAGGCGCACGAGCGAAATCGACAGACAGTTACTCCGCCCCTCGACAGAGAACGACATGTTCGAAAGCGGTGCGTACGTCGCCGATGCGCTCGGCGACGTCGACGACGAACAGGTCCAGCCGAACGGCGTCGACCTCACCCTCGCGCACGTTGAGGCACAGCGCGATCCCGGACGCATCACGACCGACGGCAAGACCATCGGCGCGCGAGGGAAGGTCGCGACGGTCGAACGCGACGGCCGCGAGCTCTACGAGCTCGACCCCGGCTACTACGTTGCCGGGTACGCCGAGACCGTCCGCGTTCCCGAGGGCCACGTCGGCTACGTCTATCCGCGCTCCAGTCTGATGCGCAACTCCTGCATGCTCCACACCGCCGTCTGGGACGCCGGCTACGAGGGCAAGGGCGAGGGGCTCCTCGAAGTCGGCCACTCAATCGAGATCGAGCGCGGCGCGCGCTTCGCGCAGTTCGTCCTCGCCGACGCCGAGCACGTTGGCGAGTACGACGGGAGCTACCAGGGCGAAGGCGTCGAGTAGCGGAGGAGGGGAACGGGCGCGAAGAGCGCTCATGATAGCCTCCCACGACTACCGTCGTGCGCTTTCTCCTCGATTTCGTGTAAGGTCGCCGTCGGACGACCGAGCACGCAAGCGGGCTCCAAGCCCGCGAGTGAGTGCGGACTTCGAGGCGAACGCACGCCGTTTTTCTTGCACGAGCGGGTAGAAGGGGTATGACCGATAGGTACACCGAGTTCCTCGCCGGCGAACGCCACGAGGACGTCGCGCTCTACCTCACCGAGGACGTCGTCGACAACGTCGCGAGCCTCGCGGATCGCGACGACGCCGTCGCGCACGATGACGGCGTCGTGCTCGTCGTCGATGGCGATCGCGGCCGGAGCGTCTTCCAGAAGACGACGGGCATGGCCGCGATGGAGTTCGCCCAGGAGGCGATGGGTGCGGACGGCCACGTCGATCGCGACCTCGCGGGGGGCGACTGTCCCGAGGCCGGCGACGGCGAGGACCACGACGTCGCGTTCGTCTTCGCGTTCACCGAAGCGCAAAACGAAGAGGTCGGCGGGCTCTACGCCGAGGGCGCGGTCGTCCACGCCTACGCACACTGCGAGTGTGGGGCAAGCTACTCGGAACGCTGGCTGTGTGAGTAACGCGGAGCCGTAGGCTCCGTGGCAAGACGAACGGGGAGCGACGCGAGTAGCGCGCTACGCGTCCTATTCGTCGGCGCTCTCCGCGGGTTCGTCGGGGAGCGTGCGGAAGGCGTTGAGGATGACTTGAGTGGCGACAGCGCCGCCGGTCGTCCAGTGGTTCGCGTAGTCGAGCATGTCGTCGTAGATGTCGGGCTTGCAGCCGGCGGCCTGCGGGTGGCCGCCGCCGTTGACCTGCCGGGCGACCTCGTGGCAGCGCTCGAACTCCTCGCTCCCGCGGATGGAGGCCGAGCCCGCGGGCTTGACGATGACGGCGGCAGCCGCGCCCTGCTCGCGCAGCGCGTCGGCGACCTCGTTTTGTGAACACCGGCCGTAGGTGACGCCGACCGTCACGGGTTCATCGGCGACGTAGACCTCGCGGAGCTCGGCGCGCGAGAGGGCCTTATCGATTAGCTCGCGCTTCTCGACGCGCTCGGTTTCGAGGAACTCGAGAACTTCGGCGGGAAGGTCGGGACCGTGTTCGCGGACCGTCTCGACGTACTCCTCGTCGTCCGCGCGGTGCGAGTAGTCGGAGAGGTCGTCGCTGCGCGGGTCCTCCTTGATCCAGAGGTCGTGATCGCGGGTGACGGCCGCGAGTTCGACGAGGTGACGGGGGAGATCGGCATCGAGGGAGCGCACGGCGACGTCAGCGGTACACTCCTCGTCGGAGTCGCCGACGACGAGGTCGACACCGGCCGCCCGGACCTGTTCGGCCGCGTCCTCGGTCCACTGGTGGTGGTCGTACCAGTGGACGGCGCTCGCGTGCGCGACGAGGCGTTCGAGCTCCTCGCGGACGTACGCGTATTCATCGGGACAGAGGTCACAGACGTAGACGGTGACGCCCGCGGGGGCGTACTCGGCGGTGCGTTCGAGTCCCTCCTCGAGGTTGTGCGGGCCGGCGGGGACGATCGCGGCGTCGCCGTGGACCTCACGGACGAGCGCGGCGCAGGCGAGGCCGTCGGCGTCAGGATCTGCTACCACGACCACGTCCGCGCCGTCGAGGCGCTCGCGTAGCTCGCGCTCCGTTTCGGCTTCCGAGACGTCGTCCGGGACGAAAAAGCCCCGCCCCGGGAGACGGGATTTGCGTTCGAGCGAGAGGGTATCGTCGTCGATGACCCGGTCTTTCATACTGAGAGAAGCGCGGGGAGGGAGAAGAACCCGGCGGTTAGGCGGCCTCGTCGGCGTCGGCCGCCTCGTCGGTTTCGAGACGCCGCACCGTCAACACGGGGACGGGCGAATCCCGGACGACGCGCTCGGCAACCGAGCCGATGAGCAGGCGGTTCTCGCCGTGGCGGCCGCGCGTCCCCGTCGCGACGACGTCTGCGTCTCTCTCGCGGACGTACAACAGGATCTCGTCGGACGGTCGGCCCTCGCGGACCGCGGTAGTCACCGGCCCATCGGCGCGCTCGGAGACGTCCGCGAGGGCGTCCTCGGCGCGTTCGGCGAGTGCGTCCGCCATCTCCGCGCGGAGGTCGTCCGGGGTCGTATCGAGCGCCGCGGTGTCCACGACGGAGAGGGCGTGAACGTCGGCGTCGAAGCGGGCGGCGAGGTCGAGGGCGGCGTCGATCGCGCGACCGACGCTCTCCGACCCGTCCGTGGCGACGACAACGGTGTCGATCATGTGCGGGACGTCGCCGCGTCCGCACTTAACTCCACTCCTCGGTGGGCTTTTGGTGGCGGCCGCCGGAGACGCCGACATGAGCCTCGAAGTCGGGACGGTCCTCGTCCCCGTCGACGGGAGCGACGCCGCCGGGACCGCCGCCGAGTACGCGGTCGCCGTCGCCGAGCGCTACGACGCCGACGTGCACGCGCTGTTCGTCCTCGGCGACGACGTCGCGCGAAGCATCGCGGACGGCGACAGCGATGAAGACGGGATCGCGGACGCACACCAGTCGTTCCTCGACGACGTCCGCGCGCTCGCCGACGACGCGGGCGTCCCAATCGGGACCTCCGTGATGCACGGCTTCTCGACGCGACGCAAGACCCACCATCCGGGGAGCGTGATCCTCGACTGCGCCGACGACGTCGACGCGGACTTCCTCGTCATGCCGCGCGAGGCGCGTTCGAGCGTCGACCCGCCGGGCGCGGTGCTGGAGAAGGTCGCGGAGTACGTGTTGCTCTACGCGAGTCAGCCCGTGCTGTCCGTCTGAACGGACACCGTCGAGAGGTCCATCTCCATCTCGATCTCGAAGCTCTCGGCGTTCATCGTCTCGAAGCCCACCTTCTCGTAGAGCGCGATCGCCGCGTGGTTCCACCGCTCGACCGTCAACCAGACGTGGCCGACGCCGTTCACCGCGCCGTAGCCGAGGAGGGTGCGGATGAGCCGCGTGCCGACGCCACACCCCTGAGAGTCCTGGTGAACGAAGATGGCGAGCTCGTACGCGTCGTCGCCGTCCGGGACGAGCGTCGCGTGGCCGACCGCGTCGTCGCCGTGCCACGCCACGACGTTGTACGCGTCGCCGCCGACGAGCGTGTCGAGCCACGAGCGCACGCGGTCCTCGCCGGTCGGCGGGATCCCCTGCGCGCGCATGCTCGGATCGAAGTCGTCGTACATCGCGACCAGCGACTCGATCCCGTCGTCGTCGGTCGAGGCGAGCGATCGCACCTCGATCTCGCGTCCCTCGCCGTCCTCGAAGGCGTGGGGCGGCGTCGGGAACGGGCCGGGCGCGTCGGTATCATCAGTCATCGGACCAGTGTGACGGTGACGGGCGCGTTCAGCAGGACGAACTCGGAGATGTGGCCGAGTCGGATCTTCCCCATCGGACTCCGTTCGCCACCGCCGAGGACGACCTGTTCGAAGTCCTCGTGGCCGGCGAGCTCGACGAGTTCGCTCCCCGGATCGCCCGTAAGGTGGCGGACGTCCGCATCGAGTCCCGCCTCCTCCAACACCGATGTCGCGTGGTCGATGACCTCGTCGGCGGAGCGCTCGCTCTCGGGGTTGTCGAGGACGGCGACGGTGAGCTCGTCGCCCGCCTCGACGGCGCGCTCGACCGTGCGTTCGAGGGCGTCGAGCGAGTCGTCGCTCCCACCGATGCCCAACAGCACTTTCATGAACGATACGTCACCCCGGCCGCGCAAAAGCCTTTCCGGCACGCCGGACGCGAATCTCGGGGGGCACTGTGGGCGTGGCGCAGACTCTTGACCGATGAGGACGTCGACGGGGATATGCGAGAACCGGCCGCGTTCGCGGACGCGCTCACGGTGTTCTCGGGAAGTGACGCAGAGCGGGCCGCCGTCGCACGACTGGCGGCGGACCTCGCCGCGAGCGGCCGCTACGAGCGCGACACCGGCCGCGAACTCACACCTCCGGAAGTCGTCGAACACCTCGGCGACGCGCCCGCGGAGCGCGTGGCGTCGCGGTGGAACTGGTGGATCGGCAGTCTCGATCTCGCCTACGGTGAGTACGCCGAGTTCGTCGTGCGTCGATGGCGAGAGTAGCGAGCCGGAAACGGGGGGTCGTGCGGGTTAGTCGCTCAGCGGCGCGCTTCCGATGGGGACCACGGTACGGTCCCACGCCCAGTTCGCGACCTCCGCGAACGAGGTGTACATCGCGAGCAGGCCGGTAAGGATACCGACGTAACCGCCGAGGGTTCCCGTCCCGAAGCCGAGGTCGCCGAGGCCGAGCAGCAGGAACGTGATGGTCAGCGTGAGGAACACGGACCAGAGCGCCCAGTTGAGCTTGAACGTCGCGATCCACATGTAGGCGGTGAACAGCCCCCAGAGGAGGAGGGCCGCGCCGACGGTGGCCGCGTTGAGGGAGAGCCAGCCGTTGCCCGCGAAGAGCACGAGCAGGCCGAACCACCACCAGAACGCGCCGTAGCTACTGAACGCCGTGTAGCCGAACGTGTTTCCTTCTCTGTACTCGAGGAGGCCGGCGAACATCTGGCAGGTCCCGCCGAACGCGAACGCGAGCGGGAGGACGACGGACTCGCCGGCGCTCGGCAGGATCCCGCCGTTGACGAGACTGAGGAGAACCGTCGTCAACCCGAAGGCGACGAGGCCGAGCGGTGCGGGGTTCGCGGTGTCGGTGTTAGCAGGCATGATCACTCACCTCGGACTTCAGCTTCGATGTCACGGACGATCTCGGGGTTCCGTAGCGTCGACGTGTCGCCGAGCTCCTCGCCGTCCGAGATCTCCTCGAGGAGGCGGCGCATGATCTTCCCGGAGCGGGTCTTCGGGAGCTCGGGCGTGAAGACGATCCGCTCCGGCCGTGCGATCGGCCCGATCTTGTCCTCGACGGCATTCTCGATGTGCTTGCGGACCGCCTCCTCATCGTCGACACCGCTCTCGAGGATGACGTAGGCGTGGATGGTCTCACCCTTCACGTCGTGGTCGGCACCGACGACGGCGGCTTCGGCGACGTGGTCGGCGGAGACCACGGCGGACTCGATCTCCATGGTTCCGAGGCGGTGTCCGGAAACGTTGACGACGTCGTCGACGCGTCCGACGACGGTGATGTAGCCGTCCTCGTCGACCTTCGCGCCGTCCTCGGGGAAGTAGACCCAGTCCTCGGGGTCGTCGCTCTCGGTGTCGGAGTATTCGGCCCAGTACTCCTCGATGAAGCGCTCGTCGTTGTTGTAGAGCGTCCGAAGCATCCCGGGCCACGGCTTCTGGACGGTCAGATAGCCGGCACCGCCGGCAGGTACCTCCTCACCGTCGCCGTCCACGACCTGCGCGTCGACGCCGGGAAGGGGCGGGCCGGCACTGCCCGGTTTCATGTCGTTGACGCCGGGGAGCGTAGTCACCATGTGACCGCCAGTCTCAGTCTGCCACCAGGTGTCGACGATCGGGCACTCCTCGCCGCCGATGTGCGTGTAGTACCACTTCCAGGGTTTGGGGTTGATCGGTTCGCCGACGGTGCCGAGGAGGCGCAGGCTGGAGAGGTCGTGGCGCTCGGGGTACTCCGCACCCCACTTCATGAACGAGCGGATCGCCGTCGGTGCCGTGTAGAACTGCGTGACGTCGAGGTCGTCGACGATCTCCCAGAAGCGGTCCTGCTCGGGGTAGTCGGGGGCCCCCTCGTACATCGTCGTCGTCGTGCCGAGGGCGAGCGGGCCGTAGACGATGTAGGAGTGCCCGGTGATCCAGCCGATGTCGGCCGAGCAGAAGTAGGTGTCTTCCGGCTTGACGTCGAGGACATTCTGCGAGGTCCACGCCGTCCACGCAAGGTAGCCGGCGGTGGTGTGTTTCACCCCCTTCGGCTTCCCGGTGGTGCCGGAGGTGTACATGAGGAAGAGCATGTCCTCGGCGTCGCGCTCGACCGGTTCGACCGTCGCGCCCTCGTGTGCCGCCATCAGGTCGTCGTAGTCGTGTTCGTCCGCCCGCAGGTCGTGTCCGTGGCCGTCGTCGCCGAGTCGGTCGACGACGACCGTCTCGACGTCGTGATCGACGTCCGCGACGCCCTCGCGGGACTTCGAGAGGTGATCAAGGGGGTCGCCGCGGCGATAGTAGCCGTCCGCCGTGATCAGATACTCGGAGTCGGCGGCGTTCATCCGGTCGGCGAGTGCCTCCGCGGAGAAGCCGGCGAAGACGACGGAGTGGGGCGCACCGATGCGCGCGCAGGCGAGGAGCGCGACGGGGTGAGCGGCGACCATCGGCATATGCATCGTCACGACGTCGTCCTCGCTGACGCCGAGATCGCGCAGCGCGGCGGCGAACTCGTTGACCTCTCGATGGAGTTCCCCGTAGGTGATCGAGCGGTTCGACTCGTCCGTCGGTTCGCCGACCCACTCGATGGCGACCTCGTCGGCGCGCTCGGGGAGGTGGCGATCGACACAGTTGTACGAGGCGTTCAGCGTCCCGCCGGTGAACCACTCGTAGAACGGCGGATTCGAGTCGTCGAGCACCGTCTCGTAGTCCTCGTCCCACGAGAGCAGATCGGCGGCCCCCTCCCAGCAGTCGGGCCAGTTCTCCTCGAACTCCTCGTAGATCCCCGCGTCCGTGACGTTGGCCTGCTCGACGAACGATGCAGGCGGCTCGAACACGTCCTGCTCCGCGATTCTCGTTTCGAGGTTGGTTTCCTCTGTCATACCACTACGTAGCACTCGAAGCTATTATAATAAACGTTCATACTAATTAGTTCAGCCCGACCGGATGGCTGCAAGCGCGCTACGACAGCGAGCCGAAGAGGGCGGTGAAAACCTTCTGTTGGGCCTTGCGGAGGTGGTTGTGCAGCGTCGGTGCCGAGACGTCCATCGAGTCGGCAATCTCCTCGGCGGTGCTGCCGCGCGGCCACTGGAAGTACCCCGCGAAGTAGGCCGCCCGGAGCGTCGAGCGCTGTTTCTCCGTGAGATCGCGCTCCAGCGTCCGATGGACGTCGCCCGGCGAGGTCGGCTGTGTGGCCTCGCGTTTGGCCTGAAACGAGACCTCGGGATACGCCGACGTGACATCCTCAACGACCGCTCGGACGTCCGTCTGCGTCGAGAAGACGGCGGCGATGCGCGCGACGCCGTCCGCCGCCGTCAGCGACGCCACCGCGCCGCCGGATCGGACGATTGCCGCGACCGGCGCAGCGGGGCGGAGCACGAGTTCCAGTTGCGCGTGGTCGCCCGCGTCGCGAATGAGGCGGACGTCGGCGACCGTCTCGGCCGCACCGACCCGATCGAGGAGGGCGTCGATCGACACCTCGCCGGCCGCCACGAAGCAGAGGAGCGACTGATCACCCATGGGGACGATCCCGTCGAGCTCCAGCCGGCAGTCGAGGTCACGCGACGCCGCCGCGAAAACGGACCCACCGGTCGCCTCGAACACCAGCTCGACGCCCGTATCGGAGAGCAATTGCTCCTTGCGCTCGGTCGCCGCGACCGCCCAGCCGACGCGCCGGCCGGCATCGACGAGTGCACGCCGGAGGCCGTCCGCCGGCGTCGAGGGGCCGACGACGACACAGAGGAGACCGTGCACCCGGTCGCCGGCGCGGATCGCGCTGGCCGCTAACGTCCGGTCCGCCCGCCACGTCTCGGCATCGAGTTCCCGCTCGACGAACCGAACGCCGCCCTCGACGTCGAGGAGGGCGGTCTCCTGAAGCATGTCGGTGATCGCCGCGCGGGCGTCTGGGTCCTCCACGTCCGCTACCGCCCGGATCTCGCCGCGCTCGTCGCAGATCGCCGTCGGCCCGCACACTGCCGCGATCGCCTCACACGCCCGTTCCTCGACAGCCGGCCGGCTCGCTGCGCCCGCCAGCGCCGTCCCGAGAGCCGCCGCCGTCTCCGCGAACACCGACCCGTCGAAGTGCTCGGAGCCGGGGTCGTCTCGTGGCGCATCGTCCACGGACGCGTTCGCGTCGTGCAGTGCGGCAGCGATCTCCTCACGGGACGGGGGCTCGACGTACGGCTCCAGACTCCCGAGGCTGGACCAGCCGCCCGCAGCCCGCACGATCCGAGCATCGACGCCGTCCCGCGCGAGAAGTCTGCGGGCGAAATGCGCGCGGAGGTCGCGCGTGGAAGCCCGGGAGAGGCGGTCGTCATCACCGTCCGCGGCGCGCTGTGCCGCCTCCGCGACCAGCATCTGGAGGCGGCGCGGCGTCACCTCGAAGAGCCGGTCGTCGTCACCGATATCGGCTGCATCCGCGTACTTGCGTATCGTCGCCGCGACATCCGGGGGGGCGTACGCGTCCCGCGCGTCGTCGTCCCCGGGAACGACGAGAAAGTCGTGGTCGGCCTCGGTCCGGATGAGATCACCGAGGCGGAGGCGCGCGATCTCGCCGGGTCGCAGGCCAACGCGCCCGCAGAGCGTCACGAGGAGCTCCACGCGATACGAGTCGGCCGCACGGAGGAGTCGCTCGTACTCCGCCGTCGTGAGCGCGTCGTCGGCCGACGGATCACCCATCTCAGTTCGTTCTCCACAGTACCGCGAAATAAGTGTTGTGCGGTCGACGGCGTCAGCACACCGAGAGAGAGGTGTCGGACGATCCGTCCAGTCAGTGTCGTTTCGCGGTTACACGCTACTCCGAAACGCTGTCGACGATCGATTCGAGCTCGCCGACGATTTCGGGGTTACGGAGTGACCCCGTATCGGAGACCGCCTCACCGTCCGCGATCCGCCGGAGGTGGCGGCGGAGCACCTTCCCGGAACGGGTCTTCGGGAGATCCGGCGTGAACACGACGACATCCGGCGCTGCGAACCCGCCGATCGCGGCCGCGACGGCCTCGCGGACGCGCTCGCGCAACGGCGAGACGGGGCCCGCGTCGCGCTGCGGGGTGACGTACGCATAGAGGGCGGTGTCGCGTTGCGGTCCCTCGACGCCGACGACGGCAGCCTCCGCGATGCCCTCGACGCCGACGATCGCGGCCTCGATCTCGCGCGTCCCGAGTCGCCGCCCTGCGACGTTGAGGGCGTTCCCCTCGCGGCCGAGGAGCCGAATGTATCCGTCCGCACCGACAGCCGCGGCGTCGCCGGTGACGTAGCGCCAGTCCGCGGGAGCCTCGCCCGTCGATTCGCCGAGGCCGACGGCCATACCCGGGCAGGGGCGCGTGAGGACGAGCGACCCCGCCTCGCCCGCATCGACCGACGTCCCGCGCGGACCGAGAACGTCGGCGGAGACGCCCGGAAGGGGCGGGCCGGCGGCTCCCGGCCGCATCGGGTCGACGCCGGGCAGCGTGGAGACGAGGATCCCGCCGGTCTCGGTCTGCCACCAGGTGTCGACGATCGGGCACTCCCCGTTTGCGATGTGATCGTAATACCACCGCCACGTCGTCTCGTCGACCGGTTCGCCGACGGTGCCGAGGAGGCGCAGGCTGGAGAGGTCGTGGCGCTCGGGGTACTCCGCACCCCACTTCATGAACGCCCGGATGACCGAGGGCGCGGTGTAGAAGACGTCCACGGCGTTGCGCTCGACGATCCCCCAGAGGTGGTCGCGCTCCGGGTAGTCCGGCGTCCCCTCGTACAGTACCGTCGTCGCCCCGAGCGCGAGCGGGCCGTAGACGACGTAGGAGTGGCCGGTGATCCACCCGACGTCCGCCGAGCAGAGGTGGGTGTCCCCGGGTTCGAGGTCGAGGACGGCGTGGGACGTCCATGCGACCTGCGCGAGGTAGCCGCCCGTCGTGTGGCGGACGGCCTTCGGGCGGCCGGTCGTCCCCGAGGTGTAGATGACGAAGAGCGGGTCGGTCGCCTCGCGGGGGACCGGATCGACCGTCTCGCCGCCGTACTCGTCCACGAGCGTCGCGTACTCGACGTAGTTGTCCCCATAGGTCCGGTCGTCGTCGAGGCGATCGACGATGAGCCGATCGACCGACTGCGGGACGTCGAGGCAGGCGTTGTCCGCCTTCCGTTTCAAGTCGTGGGCCGTTCCGCGCCGGTAGTAGCCGTCGCAGGTAAGCAGACACGTCGAGCCCGTGTCGGCGAGGCGCATGGCGAGGGCGTCGGCCGAGTAGCCCGCGAAGACGACGGAGTGGACGGCCCCGAGGCGCGCGCACGCGAGCATCGTCACGGGGAGTTCGGGGAGTACCGGCATGTACGTCGTCACGACATCGCCCGCCTCGACGCCGCGAGCGCGGAGGGCGGCGGCGAGTGCGTTCACCTCGCGGTAGAGGTCGTGGTAGGTGTACGTCCGGGTCTCGCCGAGGCATCCCTCCCACTTGAGGGCCGCGTGGCTCTTCCGGCCGGCCTCGACGTGTCGATCGACGCAGTTGTACGACGCGTTCAGCGTGCCGCCGGCGAACCAGTCGTAGCCGTTCGCAGCGTCCAGCACGCGGTCATACGGCGACGTCCAGTCGAGGAAGTCAGCCGCGCGGTCCCAGCACTCCGGCCAGCGCTCCGCAAACGCGTCCCGAAGCGATCCATCGGTGACGTTCGCTCGCGCGACGAACGACGCGGGCGGGTCGATCGGCGTCCCGTCCGCGGCAGACGAACGGCCCGTGGAGGACGTACCCTCGTTCATGTGGCGGTGGCTCGCTCGCACGTACGGTGCCCGACGACTAAAGTCGGGAGGGTCGGGGTTCGGTGCGCGTCGAGACGCCCGCGGGGATCAACGGGTCCAAGCCCCGCGCGCGAGTAGCATCCGACGAATGGACGTACGGTTCCTGGGTGGGGCGGACGCGATCGGCCGGAGCGCCCTGCTGGTGAACGACTCGCTCCTCATCGACTACGGCCTCGAAGGCGGGACACCGGCCCGGACACCGCCGGACGTCGAGCCTGACGCCGTCGTCGTCTCGCACGCCCACCTCGATCACGTCGGCGCGGTGCCGAGCCTCCTGAACGGCGAGCGCCGACCGCCGATCCACTGGACGCCGCCGACGCGCGAACTCGCCGACCTCCTCGCGCGCGACACCCTGAAGCTGCAACGGGATCGCTACGATCGGCCGTTCACCCGCGCGGAGATCGGCAAGCTCGGCGAGGTCTCACACACGCACGGCTACGGCGAGCCCTTCGAAGCGGCGGGCCACGAGGTCACGTTCTTCGACGCCGGCCACATTCCGGGCAGCGCACACGTCCTCGTCGACGAAGCGGGATCGGGTCCTGCCAGCAGTCGGACGGGATCCGGCGACGACGGCGACACCAGATTGCTCTACACGGGCGACTTCCACACCGCGGACCAACGGTTGCTCTCGGGGACGACGGCGCGGCCCGAGGCGGACGTCGTCGTCTGTGAGAGCACGTACGCGGACGTCACGCGTGGCGATCGACACGAGACGGAGCGGCGGTTCGCGCGCGAACTCCGCGAGACGGTGCACCGCGGCGGAACCGTCGTCGTACCCGCGTTCGCAGTCGGGCGCACACAGGAGGCGATGCTCGTCTGTGCGGCACACGACATCGACTGCTACGTCGACGGGATGGGCATCACGGTAGCGGAGCGGCTGCGGCGCGTCGAGGAGTTCCTCCGCGATCCAGCGGCGTTCCGCGCGGCGATGGGGAACGCCCGCTTCGTGACCGGCGGGCGCGGTCAGAAGAAGCGCATCGCCGAGCAGAACGCCGTCATCATCACGACGAGCGGGATGCTCACCGGCGGGCCGGCGATGACGTACGTACCCGAGATCCGGGGGAATCCGACGAACCTCGTCGCGTTCGTCGGCCATCAGGTCGCGGGGACGCCAGGTCACAATCTGCTCGAACGGGGCCGTGCCGAGTTCGACGGTCGCGTCCTCCCGGTCGCGGCGCGCACCGACTCGTTCGACTTCTCCGCCCACGCGGATCGCGACGGGCTCCGCTCGTTCCTCGACGCCTACCGCGACGCACGCGTCTTTACCGTGCACGGCGATGCGACCGAACGGTTCGCCGCCGACCTTCGTGCGGACGGCTACGACGCGACGGCACCGCGTGCGGGCGACACGGTGACCATCGAGGCGGGACAGCTGTAAAACGGAGAACCGGTTTTTGCTGCCGGTATCGGGTCCAGTCGGCTCGCCAGGTAATCGGTACCCGGCCAGATACCGGTCGTGCGTGTCCATGAGCTGTCGTTCCAGTCGTTTCGCGACGATCACCAGTCCGTCGCCGATAGGGGCGAGAACAACCACTACCCGGAAGCAAAGGCGGGTAGTGCGTCCGAAGCGGCGTTTATACCCGTGGACATCCTACGAGAGGGCACATGGCAGAGACGAAAACCGACGCCGGCCGCGACGGAGACGATCATCTCGACGACGTCGAGCCGGGGGCAGGGTGCACCGAGATTTGGGAGCACCTCAGCGAACGCCGCGCCGAGGAGTAGAGATTTATATTGGCCACGTTTTACCAGTAGTATGAGCGACGGGTCAGAGATCCCGCCGACGGACCGCGAATCGCCGGTCGGGCGACCCGTCATCCGCGGTGACGAGCGTGTCGCCGGCGAGCGCGCGCAGGAAGCCGTCGAGTTCGATCCCGACGACCCGGAGAGCGTCGCGGAAGCCGCCGAGACGGTCGCCTCGTTCGCCGATGGCGACCTCGGCGACGACCGGTTCTACATGCTCCGCGGGGCAGCGGCCTGCGCCGCGCTCGTGCGCGCCGAAGGCTCGTACAAGGCCGCAGCCGAACGCGCCGGCGACGGCGTGACTGTCTCGTTCATCCGGAAGTGGGCACGCGTGCACGACCTCCCGCGTCCCGTCCGCCGACACGTCGCCGTCGGCCACATCGCCCCGACCGCCGCGAAGCACATCGCGCGCGTCGGCGGTGAGGCACGCTATCAGCTCGCGTTCGCCGCCATCGACAACGACCTCACGGTCCGCGAGGTGCGCGCGATCGCGAGCGAGGTGAACGACGGACGACCCATCGAGGAAGCGCTCCGCGAGCGCGGCGTGACGCCAGGCGAACTCACCGTCTCGCTCCCACTCGACACGTATCGAGAGCTCAGACGACGAGCCGCCGTCGAGGACGTGACCCCCGGGAGCGTCGTGACCGACGCGCTCGAACAGTATCTCGAATAGCGGGATGATAAACGTTTAACGCCGCGGCCCCCACGTATCCGATGAGGGCCGATAGCTCAGTCCGGCAGAGCGTCTGGCTTTTAACCAGACGGTCGCGTGTTCAAATCGCGCTCGGCCCGCTTTCGTTGTAAACGACGTGAAGCGAAGCGGCCGGCTATTCGAGTCGGTGTGCCAACCGCATCCGGTAGCGTTAGGGGCGACGACGCCAAGAGGTACGGATATGACAGCAACCCTCGCTGGCTACGACCCGTTCGACGCGCTGGGGACCGTCCTCGGCGTCTACCTCGCACTCGCCGCGCTCGCGACACTCGTCGGGATGCCGTGGCAGTACACCGGCGGCGCGGCCGTGATGGTCATCCAGATCGTCGGCTGCGTGCTCACGTTCCTCGTCGGTGCCGCACTCCTCGCACTCGTCTACCGCACCGAGTAGATGGCCGTCGCGGTCACCGTCTACCGGCGCGATAACTGTCTCCTCTGTATCGAAGCGGAGCGGACCATCGAGCGCGTCGTCGACGACCTCGACACAACGGTCGACGTGACCACGTACGACGTGGACGACGATTCCGAGCTCGAAGCGGCGTACGGCGAGCGCGTCCCGTACGTGACGGTCGAGGGCGGCGTCAGCTTCGAGCACCGCGTGGACGAGGAGCGATTCCGCGCGGCCGTCGAGAACGCCGCTTAGTTCTCGTTGGCTGGGTCGAGAAAGACCGTGGCGACGCCGAGCGCGACGCCGAGCACCCCGCAGACGATTTTCAGCGGGCCGTAAAGCGCTCCCGGAACGAGCGCGAGCGTCAGCAACACCAATCCGAGGAGCTTCGTCACGCGATCGAGCAGGCGATAGCGACGCGGCGAGAGGGGGGGCATCGAGAGAGGGTTAGTCGTCGGAGGTCGCCGTGTTCGCCGTGTCGGTGTCGTCGTCGGTCGGCACCGCGTTCGACGACTCGCGGCGTTCGACCCCGCGCTTGAGGACGAAATAGGTGATGATCCCCCAGACGATCGGGACGATGATCGTCGCGTAGAGCAGGTAGTTCGACGCGACCGCGGTGTCCACACGGAGGAGCGTCCCGACGGTTGAGTTCATCGCGGCGATGGAGAGCATGATGATGAACGTGATCGAGCCGACGCCGACGGCCGTCTGGAACGGCCGCTTGATCGGGTCGGCGGTGAAGTGGACGGCCTCCTTCTTGTAGTCGATGAACGGCCAGGCGATGAGCACCGTCGCGATGATGCCCGGCGCGACAACGCCGGCGACGAACTCACCACGCGGGATGAAGCCCGGAATGACCTTCAGGATGCCGAACACCCACATGAAGTACCAGTCAGGTGCGACCCCCGCGGGCGTACTGAACGGGTCATTCGGCCCCCAAACGGGGAGGCGCTGTACGGGGAAGAAGCCCGCGAGCAGCGCGAGCATACCGAAGACGGAGAGGAACACGATGAGGGTCACCGCGATCTGGTTCGGAACGAGGGGGACGCCAGTGACGATCGACTCGTCGTCAGCCTCGACGTCGGCCTCCTCGTCGCGCGACCCCTCCTGGTCGGTGTGCTTCTGCCGAATGAGCAGGAGCATGTGGACGGCGATGAGGCCGCCGATGATGAGCGGGAGCAAGAAGACGTGGTAGAAGAACATCCGTGGGAGGATGACCGCGGCGTTGTCCGGCCACATCCCGCCGAAGAGGATCTTCGTCAGCGTCTCGCCGATGACCGGGATGGAGCCCGCGACGGTAAACCCGATCCCAGTCGCGGTCGCCCCGTACTCGTCGAACGGGAGCGCGTACCCCATGAACCCCTCGCCGATACCGAGGAAGAGCAGGGTCGAACCGACCACCCAGTTGAGCTCGCGCGGGTTCCGGTAGGCGCCGCTGAAGAAGACCCGAAGCATGTGGAGGCCCATCGCGGCGACGAAGAGGTAGGCGCCCCAGTGGTGGACCATCCGGATGAACATCCCCATCGGGACGTCGTACGTGATGCGGAGGACGGACGCGAACGCCATCGGGACCTCCGTGCCGGCGTACCCGGCGACGATGCCCTGGTAGGTGGTGTCCGCAGCGCCCGGACGGTAGAGCATCCCGAGGAACGTCCCCGTCAGGACGAGAATAACGAAGGTGAACAGCGAGACTTCACCGAGCAGGAACGACGCATAGCGGTCCTCTGGGAAGGCCTTCCCGAGGAATTCCTCGTTCAGGTCGAGGCGATCGTCGAGCCAGTTGTAGACCCGGCTCTGCTCGTACTTCTCTGCGTCCTCCGACTCGTCGGATTCGGTGATCGTGCTCATCGATCTACTCCACCCCGATGTGGGCCTCGAACGGCCCCGTCGCAATAATCAGTTGGTCCCCCTCCTCAGCGATGCCGACCGGGAGCTGTGGGAGCGGGCGCGGCGCTGGGCCACCGACGACTTTCGCGCCCTGAAGCGGGTTGAAGACGCTCTGGTGGCACGGGCAGAGGAAGTTCTGGTCGTTCGGGCCAGTTCGTTGGGAGACCGTACAGCCGGCGTGCGTGCAGGTGGCTGAGTACGCGGAGTAGCCCTGTGCGGTCCCGTCGAGCATCGTCGGCTCCTCGTAGGCGTCCTGTGAGAAGCGCACGAGGAGCGTCGTCGCTATGGGGACCTTGAGCGCACCGCCGCCCTCCTTCTCGGGGAAGACCGTCATGCTCTCGCCGCTCCCCTGGGGAATCGCGTCGACGGTGACCGGGTTGCCTTCGCCGTCGACGACCCGCGTGCCCTGCGTGTAGAGCGTCTGGTAGTTGTAGTCGGGGCCGCCGGAGCGCGCGGACTCGTCGAGCCCATAGAGCCCGGTAACCGCGAAACTCCCGACGGCTGCCGCACCACCGAGCGCCGCGAAGAACTTGGCGGCGTTCCGCCGGGTCGATTGGAGGCGGTCCTCCTCGTAGTCGACGTCGGACTGTGCCTGGGCGTCGGTGTCGGTATCGTCGTTCGTGGACATGGTCAGTGGTCGCGTTCCTCCGCGACCTCGATGGTCGGCATGAAGTGTGTGTAGTACATCAGGATGGTCTCGGAGAGGGAGAACGCAAGGATTGCACCGTAGAACCCGAGGAACTGGTTCCGTGAGAGACCCATAACTTCACCGGCGAACAGCACGGCGAAGACGGCGCTCAGGAACGTGAACAAGCCTATGAGCCAGACGGCCCGGAGGCTAGCGTCCGCGGGATAGTACGCGATTATCCGTCTATGCGCGGTTTGCAGGAAGCTCGGCACGTACGGAAGCGAGTCACCCTGCTCAGGGTGGAGTGGCTCCGTTCGCCTCCCGACGTTGTGTGCGTAGCGCACCTGCGCGTAGAGCACACCGACGAGCGCGAAGAGCGCGAGCCACGAGACGATGCCGGCCGCGTAGACCGAGATTTCCGTGGGCATCGTCACGAACTGTCCCGTCGGTGCGAGTGAGACGTTCTCCCCTGCCTGTAGGGGAATCTCGTGGAAACTATTCCCTCCGCTCGCGATTGCGATGCCCCACATCGGCAGGAGCACGATGCCGATGAGCACCAGTATGATGGCCGTTTCGCGTCTCATTGTTTGGTTTCGAAGTCCCGGCGCGCTAGCGGCGCTCGGTACTCGTCGATATTCGAGTGTTACCCGGTTACGTACATCCTTGTTTCGGTTGTGCTCGGATGCAACCGCGAGCGCGCGACCGAAACACACTCAATCCGGGGTTGGATATATCCGTGTACGAACGGCGTTGTCATGAAACGGAGGCAGTTCATCACCAAGACGGGTGGCGCGGGGCTCGCCGCGAGCGGTATCGTCGGCTCCGCCGCCGCACAGGAGAGTGGCGGGGAGGACCCTCGGACGGGATCGGGTACGGAGAGCGACCCGTACGTCGTCGAGATGCGCACCGAGGGGTCGGAGTTCATCTTCGACCCGGTCGGGCTCTACGTCGAGCCGGGGGAGTACGTCCAGTGGGTCAACGCGAGCGGGAGCCACTCGGCGACGTCGTACTCGCCGTCGAACCCGCAGGCAAGTACGAGCCTCATCCCCGAGGATGCCGAGCCGTGGAACAGCGGCGTACTCGAAGAACAGGGTGCGACGTTCACCTACCAGTTCCAGGCGACCGGCACGTACGACTACTACTGCATCCCGCACAAGACGCTCGGGATGGTCGCGCGCATCGTCTGCGGCGAGCCCGGCGGTCCTGCCGCCGGGAGCGAGCCGCCGGACGCGGTCGGCAGCGGCGTCCTCCCGGACTCGGAGACGATCGTCGAGGAGAAGGCCCTCAGCTACCCGTACATCCCGGAGACCGGTGGCGGCCCGCTCCCCAGCCTCGCGCTCGGCGGTGCCGCGCTGTTCGGCCTCGGGAACGTCTACCTGCTGAGTCAGACGGATCGCTTCTCCGGCCGGTACAGCGAAGATACCACCGACGACACCGAAATCTAGATCAACGCCGTCGCGGCGATTCGAGTTCGATGTCCGCCGCCTCGAGCTGCTCTTCGACCTCCGCTCGCTTTTCCTGGTGCTCCGCTAAGAACTCGCGCATCAGCGTCGCCGCCTGCTCCTTACAGTCACCACAGAGGCGTTCGCCCTCGCGGCACTCCTCGTAGACGCGTTCTGCGAACTCGTCGTCGTCCGAGGCGAGGAGATAGGCGTACAGTTCGTACACCGGGCAGTCGTCCGGTTCGCCGCCGAGCTCGCGCTGCTCTTCAGCGCTCGTCCGACCGCCCGTCGTCGCCGCCTTCACCTTATCGTACCCCTCGTCGGGGTCGTCGAGGAGGCTAATGTGGCTCGCCGGAATGCTCGAACTCATCTTCCCACCGGTGAGCCCGGTCATGAAGCGGTGGTAGATGGAGGAGGGCGGGACGAAGCCGTACCCTCCATGGTCGACTTCGACCTCGCGGGCGAGGTCCTCGGCCGCCGCGCGGTCCATGTCGAAGCTGTCGACGTGTGCCTCGAAGACGCGTTTCTCACCCGGGACAGCGTCGATGAGCGCCTCGAAGGCGTCGTCGGTCGCGTTCCGGTCGAGGAATCGCACGCGCGGGCGGAGCGGCTCCATCCCGGCGTTGTTGAGCTTCGGGAGCACGGTCGTCTCCGGGTCCCCGGTCGTCACGGCGACGTGGTCGAGCGAGCTCGGTGCCTCCCACTCCACGGCGTCCATCCCGTCATCGAGCAGTTGCGCCGCGTGCAGACAGCGGATCGTCGTCTCCGCGGGTGCATGTTCGCGGAGCCGGGCGTATGCATCCCGAAGGACCGCGCGCTCCGCGTCGTCGTCGACCTCGAAGGACGCGAACGCCTCGGTGACGCCGAAATACCGCGTTCTGGCGGCGAGGTCGCGCGCGAAGCGGACGTGGGGGTCCTGGTCGGGGCCGACGGGCACGACGGTCGGCTTCGGCTCGTCGAGCTGCGGCGAGAGGATGTCCGCCATCTGCGTGACGACGGACTGCATGTGCGAGACGTCGGTCTCGCCGTCGAAGCCATAGATGGACTGGAACTCGGAGAAGTTGGCCTCGATCCCGAGTTCGAAGGCGAGGTCCTGCACGTCGCGGTTCGTCGACTGGCGATAGAGGGTGCCCTCGTCGGGGTCGAAGCCGAGTGCGAGCAGGCTGAGGAGGTAGTCCTTCGTGTGCTCGTCGATCTCCGCCCATGTGAGATCGCGCGCGGCGTGCGCTTCGAGGTCGGCGATGAGCGCCGTCGCGTCGCCCCCCTGCGCTTGGTGCCAGATGATCTCGTCGAACACCATCTTGTGGCCGATGTGGGGGTCGCCGGTCGGCATGAACCCGGAGAGCGCGGCGAACGGGGCGTCGTCCTGCATCGCCTCGAGGACGCGCCGATAGTCGCGGTGGCCGAAGATGATCGCGCGACGCATCAGGTAGTGGGGAGACGGAACGTCGCCGAGGACGTCCTCGAAGGACTCGATACCGAACTCCTCGAAGAGCTTGCGGTAGTCCGAGACGGTCGAGGAGCCCCACGGGTCGAGCGCGAGGTCGTCGGCACCGTCCGTCTCCGTCCCGCCGTCCGTCGCGGTCGTGTCCGTGTGGTCTGCAGTCATAAGTTAGGGCGTGAGTCGGCTCGCGGCGAGCCAGGTGATGTCGTCTCTGTGTGCCAGCGCAAAAACCATTCGCTTCCGCACACCGTGGGCGAGTCTGACGTCGAGCGCGAGGTCCCGCGGGTCGAAGAGGTGGTCGGATTCGAGACAGCGCACCAGCCACTCGGAGTGGCCGAGGTCCTCGACGTCCTCGACGTCGGCGTACGTGCGGAAGTCCGCGCCGAACTTGAAGCCAGTCTTGGGGACGAGGCCGCGATCGCGGAGTTCGCGATACGTGCGGAGTCGCCGGTCGAAGCGCCCACGTTCGACCGCGCGTCCGCGCTCGACGAGCGCGTTCACGCCGGCGTCACGCTCCGGGAGGACGAGGTCGCCCTCCGCGGCAAGGTATGCGGCCTCGACGAGCGAGAGTTGGACGGCGTCGATGTCGGACGCCCGACCGGAGAGCTCCTGCCCGTAGAACGCCGAGCGGTGGAGCGCCATCGGGGGGTCCCAGACGACGACGCGATCGTCGAGCAGGACGCCCTCGGCGGGGTCGTCGAGGTCGTATTCGGTATGTCCCTCGGGATCGACGCGTTCGGTTTCGAGGTATGTGAGTTCGGACTCCTCGTCGACGACGGCGAGCACGGTGTTGCCGAGTTCGTCCGCGGGGACGTCGGTGCGCTCGCCGACGACGCGGACGCGATAGGCGATTTCGTCGTCGCGTGGGCCCTTCCCGCGCGGGTAGACGACGAAATCCGCGGTCCCGGGTTCATCGACCCAGTCCTCCCGCGCAGGCGAGAGGTAGAAGCCGCGGTCGCGGAGGTCCATGTAGACGAGAAAGCGGGTGCTAAAGCCGCTATCGCCGGAGGCGAGGAACTCGCGGAACTCCATCCCGTCCACGGCGTCGAGTTCGCCGCGGAAGAGGAGGTGGGCCGCCTCGACGCGCGAGAGGGCGATCTCGTTCCCGTCGCGGGGCACCCCGTACCCGCTGGCGTCGTGGAACCGCTGGCGGGCGTCGTCACCGACGACGACGCGGTCCCCCCGAAGTTGGCCGTTCATACCGATACCGTCTGATTGCGGCGACCAAAGGGGCTACGGTGCGGTCCTCGCGTCCCGCCGGACGACACGCTACGGTGCGCGGGCCGGGCACGCCGTCGCGAGACAGCGCGTCCCACTCGGCGTCTCGAAGCGCGGTCCGCCACAGTCGCACTCGCCGACGACGGTTCCCGTCGGGATGGCGTACGCGTTCCCGCAATCCTCGCAGACGGTGCGAAGGGCGCTTCGCCGCTCGACGTGTAGCGTCCCGCCGCAGGCCGGACAGTCCCACGCGCCGTCGAATCGCTCGCGGACAGCCTCGTCGATCGACTCGCAGTAGCGATCGAGACAGACGTCGAAGACCGCGCCGCGTTCGACGCGGATCTCGGGCAACCCACAGTCATCGCAGCGCTCGTCGAGGACAGTCGCGTCCCGCGGCAGCGGATAACGCGCCCGACAGCCGACGCAGACGACGTCGCCGCGCGCACGCACGAGCGGCCCGCCGCAGTCCGGGCAGGTACCCACCTCGGGTCCCGCCGGCGTCACCGGCGCGAAGGTATCGAGCGTCGTCTCGTGGCTTTGCACGTCAAGGCGCTCGGTCCCGGAGCCCGCGACGAGCCGGACACCGTCGGCGTCGCTCGCGTAGCGGACAACGTCCGCGCGCGTCAGCCACGAGGCGGGTTGATACCCATCGGCGTCGTGGACGAGCACGGTGTTGTCGGGTTTGACGAGCACCACTACCTCGCCGCGTTTCTCAGTGCGCTCCTCGTCCTCGTAGGAGACAGTACAGTCGCCGGCCAGCACGCGGGTCGCATCCTGCATCGGGACGAAATGGCCCCGTCCCGCTACAAGAATCCTCAGACGATCTCGACGATGCGCTCCGCGCGCACGGTATCGAGGACGCTCTCGGGGAAGACGACCTCGACGGCGTAGACGAGCGCGTCGTCGTCAGCGCCGAAGACACCGATCGGGAGCGTCGTGGCATCGTCGAGATACGCCGTTGTGCTCGTCATCTCTACCGTCTCGCCGTCGCCGCCGTTTCGGGTCGCGGTGACGCGACAGGCGACGCGTGCGGCCCCACCGTCGTTGCACACCGTCACCTCGCGCATGTCGTTCTCGCCGCGCGCGACGCTCTCGGGGAAGTCGCCCCAGTCGATCGAGACGTCGGGGAGTGCGGCAGCCTGCTCAATCACGGCGTCCGCGACGCCACCGGAGAGGCCCGCATCCACGAGACCGTCGTGGCCCGCCGCGCGCACGGCGGCGACACTCGTGAGCCCCTCGTCGACGAGTCGGTGTGCGCGTCCGGCCCCGACGCCGTCGAGCGCGGTAAGTTCAACCGCCTCCGCGGGGACGCCGGTGTCGATGCGCGCCTCCAAGCGATGGGCGAGGTTCGCGCCGTCGGGTTTCTCGAAGCGTTCGAGGAACTCCGCGAGCGCGGCGAGCAATCGGAGGGCGTTCTGCCGGATGATCCACGCGTCCGAGCGGAGTTCGGGCGGCGTGGATCCGCGCATCGCGCCGTAGAGGACGCCGAGCACCTTCCGGGGGCCGGCATCGAGGTCATCGCCGCGATTCCCGAGGACGGACGCGACGGCCTCACGCTCGTCACGACGGGCGCTCACGCTCTCGAACTCCGCGGCGCGCGCGATCGCGCGGAGGACGCCGGCCTCGTCGACGTCGCCCTCAGCGAGGTCGCGGAAGCCGACCGCAGTGTCCATATCGAGGTAGTAGGTCGAGGTGAGCATCCCCAGCTGGGTGGCGGTGAGCCCGAGATCATCGTGCGCACGAACGAACCCCTCCTCGATCAGGTCGTCGAGGACGCCGCGCACGCGCTCGCGAACGTTCGCGAAGTCGTAAGCATCGGGCGCGGACTGCGCACGCCGGTAGTAGAAGGTCGTCTCCAGCCACGCCATCACGTCGTCGAGGTCGTCGACCGTGCCCATCGCGATTTCGGCGTTCAGGTGCTCGGGGAGGTCGGCGGCGAGCGCCGACTCGATCTCCTTGCCCTCGCGGAGGAGCGTGCGATATTTGTCGGCCTCCGCGTTGTCGCAGACGACCCAGCCGTAGCCGACGTCGTCGTAGCCGGGACGGCCCGCGCGCCCGAGCATCTGGAGGACGTCGAGCGGGCTCATGTCGACTTCGCCCTCTAGAGGTTCGTGGTACTTCGTGTCACGGATAACGACGCAGCGCGCGGGGAGGTTGACGCCCCACGCGAGCGTCGACGTCGAGAAGAGGAGGCCAATCTTCCCCTCGCGGAACCACGCCTCAACGTGATCTTTGTCGTTCTTCGAGAGGCCGGCGTGGTGGAACGCGACGCCGTCGAGGACGCTCTTTCGGAGGGTGTCGTTGTCGAGTTCCTCGGCGTCGGTGTGGAAGTCGTAGTCGCCGCGCGCGCCCATCGGGATGTCGCGTTCGGCGAGTTCGTCGCGGGCCTTCTCTGCCGCGCGGACGGTGTCCTGTCTGGAGGCGACGAAGACGAGCGCCTGGCCGTCCTCGCGGAGGTGCGGTTCGGCCCGATCGAGGGCCTTGTACAGTCGCCGATACTTGTCGGCGAAGGAGTTGTCGCCGTGGACGTACGTCGTGACGTCCGCGTGGAGGTCGACCGGTCTGTACTCGTCCCCGAACTCGAACGTACAGTCGGGGGGCGCATCGAGCCACGCGGCGACGTCCTCGACGTTCGGCATCGTGGCCGAGAGCGCGACGATCCGGGGGTCACAGAGCCGCCGGAAGCGCGAGACGACGACTTCGAGGACGGAGCCGCGGTGGTCGCTGTCGAGGAGGTGGACCTCGTCGATGACGACGACGTCGACGTCCGTGACGAACGAGTATCGCGGCGAGTCGTGTTTCCGCGTCGCCGAATCGGCCTTCTCGGGCGTCATCACGAGGACGTCGGCGCGCTCGGCGCGGCGAGGGTCGAGGTCGCGTTCGCCCGTGACGACGTACACCGAATACCCCATGTCCTCGAAGCGCTCCCACTCCTCTTCCTTCTCGTTGGTGAGCGCGCGCAGCGGCGCGATGAAGAGCGCGGTCCCGCCGGCGGCGAGCGCCTTACAGATCGCGAGTTCGGCGAGCGCGGTCTTCCCCGAGCCGGTGGGGGCGGCGACGACGACGTTGCCGTCGCGCTCGGTGAGGGCGGGGACGGCCTCGCGCTGCATCCGATTGAACTCCTCGAAGGGGAAGGCGTCCGCGAACTCCGGGACCGCCTCGGCGACCTGCATTATCGAGTGAGCGAAGGGCGGGCGGCGGGGAAAGCGTTTCCGTCCCGCGCGGCGGTCGCCGGAAACAGTCGCCGGCACCGTGCACGACGGCGACGCTCTTTTCCCGCGTACGCGGCCTATTGTGTGGTATGCACACGGTCACGCTCGGCCCCTCGGGGACGTACTCGCATCGCGCCGCCGGGGCGATCGCGAGCGACGACGAGATCGAGTTCCGCGAGTCCATCCGCGACATCGTGAACGCGGTGGCGGACGGCGACGCGCCGCGCGGCGTCGTCCCCATCGAGAACAGCATCGAAGGGAGCGTCACGGAGACGCTGGACGCCCTCGCCGCGCGCGACGTCACGGTCGTCCGCGAAGTCATCACGCCGATCAAGCACGGCCTCCTCGCCCAATCGGAGGAGTTCAACACCGTCGCGAGCCACCCGCAGGCGCTCGCGCAGTGTCGCGAATACCTCGACGAACACTACCCCGACGCGACGATCGAGGCCGTCGCCTCCACGGCGCGCGGCGTCGAACTCGCCGGCGAGGACCCCACGGTCGCCGGCATCGGCCACCCGGACAACGCGACGAGCGACTTGCGGGTGATCGCGGCGGACATCCAGGATCGCCGCTCGAACGCGACGCGCTTCTTCGTCGTCGCGCCACCCGAGGAGCGCTCCGACGCCGGCGGGAAGTCGAGTTTCGTCGTCTATCCGGGCGCGAACTACCCCGGCCTCCTGCTCGAACTCTTAGAGCCGTTCGCGGACCGCGGCGTCAACCTCACGCGCGTCGAATCCCGCCCGAGCGGCGAGCATCTCGGGGATTATCTCTTCCACCTCGACGTCGATGGCGGCCTCTTCGAGGAGCGCACGCAGGCGGCGCTCGCGGAAGTCGAGGAGCTCGCTGAGAACGGCTGGGTGCGAAAGCTGGGGAGTTACGATGTCGAGCATGTGGTGTGAGTGGGCGAAGCCCACTAACACGAACGGGGAGGAACGACCCGTGAGCGGGCGGAGCGGCGGGCAACGGGACGACGCGATCGGCCGACCGCTTTTTGCGTGGACCGGGCGTCAGTCGGGGTATGCGACGTAATCCGTTCGACGAGCTCGGGGAGACGCTGGACGAACTGAACGCCGCGTTCGGGGGCGGCGAGCGTCGCGCGACGCCCGTCGACGTGGCCGATACGGGTGAGGCGTACGAGGTGCGGATGGACCTCCCGGGCTACGACCGGGCGGCCATCGACGTGGAACTCGACGGGCGCACACTCCGCGTCCGGGCCGAGCGGGATACGGACCGGTCGGTGACGGAGCGCTACATCATCCGAGAGCGCAGTCACGAGACGGTCGAGCGAGCCGTGACCCTGCTGGGCGACGTACAGGAGGCGGGCGCGTCGGCGACGCACGAGAACGGCGTACTGACGGTCCGCGTACCGAAGGACGGGCCGAACGAGGAACACATCACCGTCGAGGAGGCGACGGAGGACGAGAGCACCGCCGACTAGGTGACCGGACGCGAACGCTGTCGCTCGACGATGTGGCGTGGGCGGTCGAGAAGGCCGACCGCACCTCGGTCGTATCTACTACTTGTGACGAGAACGACTTAAACGGCGTTCGCCGCGGACACAACGGCGATGTGCCGACGGCGCGTGTGTCGGTGTATGCTCGAAGCAGGCGACGACGCACCCACGGTGTCGGCGGAGAACCAGGACGGCGAAACGCTCGAACCCGACTTCGCGACGCCGACGGTGCTCTACTTCTACCCGCGCGACGACACGCCGGGGTGTACGGTGGAGGCGAAGGGGTTCGACGCGGAGTTGGGGGCGTACGACGACGCGGGCGTGGACGTCTACGGCGTCTCGACGGACGACGCGGACTCCCACCGGGACTTCTGTGAGAAGTACGGGCTCGGCTTCGACCTGCTCGCGGACCCCGATGGCGAGATCGCCGACGCATTCGACGTCGACACGTCGGGCGGCGCGGCGGAGCGCGTGACGTTCGTCCTTGCCGACGGCGAGGTACAGGCGGCGTACAGCGGTGTGTCGCCGGACGGACACGCCGAGGCAGTGCTGGCGGACATCCGCGACGCGGGCCTACTCGAGGCGTGAGGCGATCCCGTCGGCGACGGTCGTGACGGCAGCCTCCCACTCCCCGTCGGGGTCCGCGCCGTGTTTCGGCGGCGAGAGCGCGAGGTCGCGGGCAGCGTAGGTGAACCCCTCGACGTGCGCGGTCGCGAGACGGCCGACGAACGCCGCATTTTCGCGCTTCGAGGAGACGCCGCCCGTCTCCAGGTCGTAGTAGTCGCTGAACAACTGGACGAGGACCACGGGACGCTCGAACTCCCCCTCGTCAGCGTAGCGGGCGAGTTTCACGGGGTTGTTGGCGGGGTCGGCACGGCGCATCTCGACTTCGACGAGGATCAGCGGCGCGTCGGCGGCATCGGTCCCGGAGCGGGAGACGCCAGCGGCGTCGCCATCGGACTCGGGCACGCCGGCGACGTCGACCGGCGTTCGGCGCGCGTACCACTCCGTCTCCCACGCACGCGCGGGGAGGCGCTCGGCGAGAGCGTCCCGGAGGGCGCGTTGGACGCGCGCCGTGAAGTCGGCCACGAGCTGGCCGTCGGCGCGGGCGAGGGAAAGCGTTTCGCCCCGGCCTCCCGGGGATGGGAGGCCTTTTGGCTCGCCGCGGTGAACGACGGGGCATGACCTACGAGCCGCGGGCACTCGAGCGGAAGTGGCAGGAGCGCTGGGAGGACGGCGGGCGGTACGAAGCCGACCCGGGCGACGACGAGGACGCGACGTTCGTCACCGTCCCCTACCCCTACCCCAGCGGGGGGATGCACATCGGCCACGCGCGTACGTACACCGTCCCGGACGTCTACGCACGCTATCGCCGTCTGCAGGGCGACGACGTGCTCTTTCCGATCGCGTGGCATGTGACCGGCACGCCGATCATCGGCGCGGTCAACCGCCTCCAGAAGGGCGAAGAAGAACAGCTCTCCGTGCTACGCGATACGTACAACGTCCCGGAGGACGAGCTCGAGGAGCTGGAGACGCCGATGGGGTTCGCCCGCTACTTCATCGAGAACCACTACAAGCGCAACATGAAGTCCCTCGGCCTCAGCATCGACTGGCGCAGGGAGTTTACGACGAACGATCGGCGCTACTCGAAGTTCGTCACCTGGCAGTACGAGACCCTGCGCGAGAACGACCGGCTGGAGAAGGGGCTCCACCCCGTCAAATACTGCACCGAGGAGGAGAACCCCGTCACCACGCACGACCTCCTCGAAGGCGAGGATGCCGAGCGCCAGGAGTACACGCTCGTCAAGTTCGGGCTTGGGGGGCACGAGTCGCGTAGCGACTCGGAACGAGCGAGCGGCGGGCAGCCGCGAGCAGTGAAAGTCCCGATGGCGACGCTGCGCCCGGAGACGGTACGCGGCGTCACGAACGCCTACATCAAACCCGACGGCGACTACGTCGAGGCCGAAGTCGACGGCGAGACGTGGCTCATCAGCCACGACGCCGCGCGCAAACTGCTGCTCCAGCAGCGCGACGTCGAGATCAAAGAGGAGTTCAAGGGTGAGGCGCTCGTCGGCGAGCGCGTCGAGAACCCGGTGACGGGCGAGGACGTGTTGATCCTGCCCGCGGACTTCGTCGATCCGGACAACGCGACGGGCGTCGTCATGTCCGTCCCGGCACACTCGCCGGACGACTGGATGGCGCTCGAAGCCGCGAAGGCGGACGACGAGCGGATGCGCGTGTACGGCATCGACCCCGCCGAGGTCGACGAAATCGAGCCGAAGGCCATCATCGACGTGGAGGCCTACGACGACGTCTTCCCGGCCCGCGCAGCCGTCGAGGAGCACGGGATCACGAGCGCGGACGACCCGCTGCTCGAGGAGGCCACTCAGGAAGTCTACAACCGTGAGTTCCACGGCGGAACGCTGAGGGATATGTACGGCGACGACGCCGGGAAGGTCGTCGAGGATGTCCGCGACGAGCTCGCCGAGCGCTATCGCAATTCGGGGCAGTTCGACGCGATGTACGACTTCTCCGAGCCTGTGGTCTGTCGCTGTGGCGGCGACGTCGAGATCGCGGAGCAGGAGACCTGGTTCCTCACGTACAACGACGAGGACTGGAAGGCGCTTGCCCACGAGGTCGTCTCGGAGATGGACGTCGTCCCGGAGACGAGCCGCGATCAGTTCGACCACACGATCGACTGGCTGGAGGAGTGGCCGTGTATCCGGAACTACGGCCTCGGGACGAAGCTCCCGTGGGACGACGACTTCGTCATCGAGCCGCTCTCGGACTCCACGATCTACATGGCGTACTACACGATCGCCCACCGGATCAAGGACGTCCCCCCCGAGGAGCTCACGCCCGAGTTCTTCGACGCGCTCTTCGACGGGCCGGACGCCGTCGAGGGCGATGCACCCGAGAAGGCCCTCGAACTCCGCGAGGAGTGGGACTACTGGTACCCCGTCGACTACCGCGTCTCCGGGAACGACCTCATCAGTAACCACCTGACGTTCTTCCTCTTCCACCACGCGGACCTCTTCGAGCGCGCGAACTGGCCGGAGGGCGTCGCCATCATGGGGATGGGCTTGTTGGAGGGCGAGAAGATGTCGTCCTCGAAGGGCCACGTCGTCCTCCCCGCCGAGGCCATCGAGGAGTACGGCGCGGACACGGTGCGCTTCTTCCTGCTGAACTCCGCCCAGCCGTGGCAGGACTACGACTGGCGCGCCGACGAGGTCGCCTCAACGCGCAAGAGCTTGAATCGCTTCTACGACCGCGCCGAGGATGTCGTCGATCTCGAGGCTCCCGCTCGGGAGGACATCGAACTGGAGCGCATCGACCGGTGGCTGCTCTCCAAGCTCCAGGGAACGATCGAGCGCACGACGCGCGCGATGGACGAGTTCGAGACGCGAAGCGCCTCCCAGGAGGCCTTCTACCGCTTCGAGGAGGACCTGCGCTGGTACCGCAAGCGCACGGACACCGAGCGGCCGGCGGCGCAGTGGGTTCGCCAGGAAGTGCTGCGCACGCGCCTGCGCCTGCTCGCGCCCGTCGTGCCCTTCCTCGCGAACGAACTCCACGACGAGCTCGACGGCGTCCCGGTGGAGGACGCGGCGTGGCCGAGCGTCGATCACGACCGGAAGAGCACGCGCGTCGAGGTCGAAGAGGAGCTGATCGAGTCCCTCGTCGACGACGTGCGGGACATCGTGGACGTCACGGGTACCGATCCCGACGACATCACCGTCTACACGCCCGCGGAGTGGAAGGGCACGGTGTTCGAGACGGTCGCGGAGACCGGAACGGACATCGGTGCGGTGATGGGCAAAGTGATGCAGAAGGAATCGCTGCGCGAGAAGGGTGACGCCGTGAACGACCTCGTACAGGACCTCGTCGCCGATATCCGGGAGTACGACGACGAGGAGCTCGCGGCACTCGAAGCCGTCGATGAAGCCGAGCTCTACGCCGACGCGGCGGGCTTCCTCGCACGGGAGTTCGACGCC
This sequence comes from Halarchaeum salinum, assembly GCF_039520965.1. Classification (NCBI taxonomy): domain Archaea; kingdom Methanobacteriati; phylum Methanobacteriota; class Halobacteria; order Halobacteriales; family Halobacteriaceae; genus Halarchaeum; species Halarchaeum salinum. The sequence continues at coordinate 76,297 of NZ_BAAABL010000033.1, read as the reverse complement.
GATGTCGATGTCATCCCTGAGGCGGACGCCGAGGACGAGAAGGCCGAACAGGCCGTGCCGTTCCGCCCCGCGATCCGCCTGAAGTGACGAAGCGCGAGCCGAGCGGAAGCCGGGGGGCTTAATCCCCCGGCCGTCGAAGCCGGCGGTATGACCACCGAAGCGCCGCGGACGCTACGCGAGAAACTGAAGCGGACGCTCTCGCCGCACATCGAGGAGGGCGGGCTGACCGGCCGGGCCGAGATGGACTTCTTCGGCCTGCTCTACCTCGTCGTCATCCTCGTGCTGGTCGTCCCGCTCGTCCCCTTCCTCGTCGTCGCACACGTCCTCAACTCCATGGTGCGCTCCTTTTACGACCCGTTCCGACGGCCGCGGGACTGAGCGTTAGACGCCGAGCAGGTCGAACGCCGTCCCGCTCCCCCGCTCGGCGGCGTGTTCGTAGACGACGTGGGCAGCCGCGACATCCTGGATCGCCAGCCCGGTGGAGTCGAAGACGGTCACGTCGTCCGCCTCGACGCGGCCCGCCTTCGCTCCCGTCACGATTTCGCCGATCTCGCCGTAGAGGTCGTCGTCGTCGAGGACGCCGGCGTTCCACGGGACGTTGATCTCGCCGGAGTGCGTCGTCTGTGCGTAGTCGTCGATGACGAGCTTCGCCGCGAGCAGGAGCCTATCGGCGAGCTCGTGCTTCCCGGCCGCGTCCGCGCCCATCGCGTTGACGTGCGTGTGCGGACCGAGATCGTCGGGCCCCACGATCGGGTCCTCGACGGGCGTGACAGTCGAGAGGATATCGCAGTGGCCGGCCTCGCTGATCGAGCCCGCCCGAACGTCGAACTCGTCCCCGAAGCGCTCGATGAAGCGGGTGATACGCTCCTCGCGGAGGTCGCTAACGACGACCTCCGTGATATCGCGAACCTGGCTGATGGCCTCCAGTTGGGTGTAGGACTGGACGCCCGCGCCGACGATGCCCACCGAAGTCGCGTCCGCGACGGCGAGCGCGTCCGTCGCGACGGCGGCGGCCGCGCCCGTGCGCTTCATCGTGAGCACCGTACCGTCCATGATCGCGAGCGGATAGGCGTTTTCGGGGTCGGAGTAGATCATCGTCCCCATGACCGTCGGGAGGTCGAACGAGTCGGGATTGTCCGGGTGGGCGTTCACCCACTTGATCCCGGCGGCGTCCCACTCGCCCGCGTCGAGGTACGCGGGCATCGAGCGGAAGTCGCCGTTGTACTGCGGGAGGTCGATGTAGGACTTCGCGGGCATCTGCGCGTCGCCGCGCTCGTAGGCGGCGAAGGCGTCGCGAACGGCCGGGACGATCTCGGCCATCGACGCGTTGGCGTCCACGTCGTCCGTATCGAGAAGGAGCGTCTCCATACGCGAGGGGAGGACCGATAGCCACTTAGAACGCGTGGAGTGGGCACCGCATCAACTATGGCGATCCGGGCCCAAACGCCGTGCATGAGAGCACATAGCGTCCTCTCGTCGGTCGCGACGGTGTCGCTCATCCTCGCGCTCGGCACCATCGGCGGCTGGCTCCCGGTGCCGAAGCCCGCGGTTTTCTTCCTTCTCGCGATCACGATCTGTCTCTCCGTCGTCCTCTTCTTACTCACCGCCTACCGGATGACGCAGGGCGTCTTTGCGGCGGAGAACCCGGTCTAAGGCGAGGCAGCGACGGAGCGGCGGACGGAACAACGACGAACGGAACGTGCTCCGACGCGACACAGAGCGCCGACGCCGTCAAGCGTATCGAGGAGAGCCGTCGCTACGCGATAGCGTCGAAAAGAACCGGAGCGTCGGGAGTCGAGCGTGCGGTTCGGGTCGGGTGGTTGTGGTGTGGGTGGCTGACGGCCTGTCTCACGGGACTCCATCCCGTTCGACTTCCCGAGGTTCTTTCAGAACCTCGTTTACATAGCGCCGCCCATGCCGCCCATGCCGCCCATGCCGCCGGGCGCGCCGCCGGGACCGCCCGCGCCGCCGGGTCCTTCGTCCCCGCCGTCGTCGGAGTCAACCTGCCCGCCAGCGAGGTCGCCCGCGGCGATGACGTCGTCGATGCGGAGGATCATGACGGCCGCCTCGGTGGCGCTCTCGATGGCTTGCGTCTTCACGCGGAGGGGCTCGACGACGCCCTCCTCCTCCATGTCGATGACCTCGCCCGTGTAGGCGTCGAGGCCGGCGCTCGTGTCACCGTCCGCGTGCTGCGCGCGGAGGTCCACGAGGGAGTCGATCGGATCGAGGCCGGCGTTCTCGGCGAGGGTGCGCGGGCCGACTTCGAGAGCGTTGGCGAACGCCTCGACGGCGAGCTGCTCGCGCCCACCGACGGAGTCCGCGTAGTCGCGCAGTTCGAGGGCGAGCTCGGTCTCCGGGGCACCGCCGCCGGGGAGTACCTGGCCGTCCTCGAGGGTGACGCGCACGACGCCGAGCGAGTCGTCGATGGCGCGCTCGACCTCGTCGACGACGTGCTCGGTGCCACCGCGGAGGATGAGCGTGACGGACTTCGCGTCCGCGACGTCCTCGACGAAGATGCGCTCGTCGCCGCCGATGTCCTTCTGGGCGACGCTGCCGGCCTCACCGAGATCCTCGGACTCGATCTCCGTCGCGTTGGAGACCGGGATCGCGCCCGTCGAGCGGGCGAGACGGCTGAGGTCGGAGTCCTTCACGCGGCGGACGGCGAGGATGCCTTCCTGCGCGAGGTAGTGCTGGGCCATGTCGTCGATGCCGCCGTCGACGAAGACGACATTCGCGCCGGTCGCGGCGATCGCGTCGACCATCTCCTTGAGCTGCTCCTCTTCCTGGTCGAGGAACTCCTGGAGCTGGTCGGGGTCGGTGACGTTGACCTCGGTGTCGATCTCGGTCTCCTGCACTTCGAGCGCGCCGTCGATGAGCGCGATCTTCGCGTCCTCGACCGCGAAGGGCATGTTCTCGTTGACGCGCTCCTTGTCGACGATGACGCCCTCGATGAGTTCGGAGTTGTCGATGGAGCCGCCGGTGACTTTCTCGACTTTGATGTTGTCGGTGTCGACGACGCCGTCGTCGGCGACAGCCTGTGCGGCCTGCACGACGAGACCGGAGAGGGCGTCCTTCGCGTTCTCCGCACCCTTGCCCGTCATCGCCGTGGCGGCGATCTCCTCGAGGTGCTCTGTGTCGTCGGCGTCGATGTCGATGGCGATCTCGGAGAGGATCGATTTGGCCTCTTCTGCGGCCTCCCGATACCCCTGCGCGAGCGTGGTCGCGTGGATGTCCTGCTCGAGGAGGTCCTCGGCCTCGTCGAGGAGCTCACCAGCGACGATGACGGCGGACGTCGTGCCGTCACCGACCTCGTTCTCCTGTGTCTCGGCGACCTCGACGATCATGTTGGCCGCCGGGTGCTCGATGTCCATCTCTTTGAGGATGGTGACGCCGTCGTTCGTGACGACGACCGAACCCTGCGAGTCGACGAGCATCTTGTCCATCCCCTTCGGGCCGAGCGTCGTCCGGACGGACTCCGCGACGGCCTTCCCGGCGGAGATGTTCATCGACTGTGCGTCCTCGCCCGACGTTCGCTGCGAATCGTCGGAGAGTACGATCAGCGGCTGATTGCCCATCTGCTGCGCCATAATCACTCGTTGATTGTTTGCCATTCTATATAAAACTTTGGGAGAGGTGCGTCAGCACGTCTCGGGCCACACGAACACAGCATGTGAGACAATACCAACAATAGTGTTTAAGTGTATCCGGCGGTCGGAAGTACGCGACAGGTGCGATCGAGGCGCGGCAGTGGCTGGCAACTAGCGAAAAGAGCGGGAGACGGCTAGCCGGAGAACTCGTGGTACTCCATCCCCTGATGTTTGAGCTCCTCGACGTGCTTGCGTTCGAGGAAGGAGTAGACGGAGCCATGGGGAGCCCCATCAAGGAGCATCTCCGCGGCCGATCGGGCGACGTCGACCTCGTTCGGGCCGCCGATCATCCCGAACGTCGAGCCGTAGATGACGACGTCCGCGCCCGTGAGTTCCTCGATGAGTTCGCGCGTACGCCCGCTGTCACCGATGAGTCGTCCCTTCTTTCGGCGGAGATCGTTGTCGTTGCGCGCCGCGCGCTCGATATCGATGGTCTCGAAGAGCCGCATGTCGTCCTCAAGCAGCGAGAGCGCCGCGTCGGGCTTGAAGCCGCGGCCGATGGCCCGCACGATGTCGGGGCCCTTCATCCCGCGAAGTGGGTCACCGGTCTTCTCGATCGCGACCGCGCCGTCGTCGGAGTTCACGTCGAGGTCGACCTCCGCGGACCGCTCGATGCGGCGCAGGGTCTCCCCGCCCTCCCCGATGAGGACGCCGATGCGGTCCTGCGGAATCTTGACGTGTTGCGTCATATGCAGACGATACGGGACGAAGCGGTTTAAGACTTACACGCCGCGCGCGGCGTCGAACAGAGGGGCGATGGCGAACAAGAATAAACCATATATCGCGATATTAAATTCCGGTGGGCGTGCCGGAATCACGCTCAGTGGCGAGCGCTGCGGCGGGCAACGCGGAGTCGAGCAGGCGGGGGGATCGAGAACAGAGCGGTCACTCCCGACCAGCCCGGTGACGCCGAATCCCGCTAGTGGGACGGACGCCGGCGAGGGCGTCGGTGCCGGAACGCGACTCGAAAGCGTCCCGCGCCCCCCTTGACGGACCAGCTTCGGGGGGTGGGCGACGGCGCGGCGACCGTGAAGACACCGGCGGTGCGGGCCGCTCGCGGGGTTCGGACGGTCCCGGTGGCGTTCGTTCTCGGACTGCCCCGCTCTGCGGGGCGGGAATAGAGACAGCGGTCTCGGCCGCGTTCCGCCGGTAGTGGCGGTGGTGACGGCGGCGAGTCGCTTCGGTGAACGTGTGGGTCGGCGAACGATCGGCGAAACGAGCCCGGCAACGGATTTCGTATCGTCGTATGCAGTGTATCGTTGCGGGCGACCGGCGAACGACCGGGAGCAGCCGCGACGCCCTCAGAACGGAGAGCGCGGCGGAGAGACGGATTATTCGCCGGCGTCGCCGCTCGGGTCGGCCTCAACGTCGGTCACATGCTCGTAGAGTTCGTCGGCGTCGGTTTCGACGCCCTGGCGGGCGAAGAACGACGCGACGTTCTCGCAGTCCCGACGGAGGAACTCCGCGGCGTTGCCGTGGTGGATGGTGACGGCTTGCCCGACGTCGATGATGGTGAGTTCGCCATCGTGGACGACGATGTTGTATTCGGAGAGATCACCGTGAACGAGGCCGGCCCCGAAGAGGCGCTGCATGTACTCGCGGACGACGTCGTAGGCGGTCCCGGGGTTTTCCAGCGTCACGTCGTGGAGCGTCGGGGCGGGATCGGTGGCCTCGCCGATGAGTTCCATCACGAGGACGTTGCGCTGGACGGCGATCGGTTCCGGCACGCGGACGCCGGCGTCGTGAGCGCGGGAGAGGTTCGCGAACTCCTTGCGCGTCCACGCGAGCACGACCGCCTTCTTGTCGCCGCGGATGCCCTCGAAGCGCGGGTCACCTTCAAGGTAGTCGCGCATGTGCTGGAAGTTCGAGGCGTTGATGCGGTAGACCTTGACGGCGACGTCGTCGCCCTCGGGCGCGGCGGCCTCGTAGACGTTCGCCTCCTTCCCCGTCGAAATCGGGCCGCCGAAGGCCGCGAGATGGCCGTCCTGCACGAGCTTGTAGAGCGCCGCGAACGTCGCGTCGTCGAACGCGCCGTCCTGAACCTTGAGCTGGTCGGCGTCCTTCATCCGTTTCAGGAAGGATTCGAACGCGCGGTCCTGACGGCGCGTGATCCGATCGACCTCGTCGTCCGAGACGTCGATGTCCGTCCACTCGTCGCCCGGCGCGCCCTCCGTCTCCTCGATGAACTCGCCGGCCACGTCAGACGAGCCCCTCCTCGCGGAGTTGATCGGCCTCGTCCTTCTCGTAGCGCCACTCGACGTCGGCCTTCTCGTCCTGCCAGTCCCACGGGTCGACGAGCACGATGTCGCCCTCGCGGATCCAGACGCGTTTTTGCATCCGGCCGGGGATACGCGCCGTCCGCTCGGTGCCATCAGCACACCGGACCGCGATCCGGTTAGCGCCGAGCATCTCCGTCACCTCGGCGAACACCTCGTCCCCCTCAGGCATCCGGAGGTCGACTCGTTCGTGTTCCTCGCTCATTAGGCCCGTATAGCCTCGGCAGACGGTTAAATGCAACTCACAGGGCCGATCCGGGGGTTCACCCGTGATGGCGGGACCACACGCGAGCGTGCGCTGAAAGAGAGACCCGCGGCGGCCACGCGACGCGTGGCCCATTCCGCCGCGGGCGATGTCGGGCCACCGTTCGCCAATTCCGCCTCAGTCCCGCAGTTCGCGGAGGCGCTCGCGGCCGGGCGCGATGAGGTCGTCGAGATAGCCCGCGAGCGCGGTCTTCGCGTCCTGTGGGTGGAGTTCGCCCGAGTCGAGGTCGGCCTCGAGGGCAGCGTAGCGCTCGTAGCGGAGGTCGCCGCCGTACTCGTCGGGGCGCTCGACGACCACGTCCTCAACGCGCGGGAAGACGTGGTACTCGAAGATCTGGAGTACGGGGTTTTCGAGGTCGCCGTCGGGGTTGGCCGTCGGCGGGCAGAAGGCATCGTTGACCTTCTCGGCGATGTCTTCCGTACTGTCCTCCATGCTGATCGAGATGCCGGTGGAGGAGCTCATCTTCCCCTCGCCGGTGCTCAGGTCGGCGATGAGCGGCGTGTGCAGGCAGGTCGGCGCGTCGTGGCCGGCCTTCGGGAGGACGTCGCGGGCGAGCATGTGGACCTTGCGCTGTTCCATCCCGCCGATCGCCAGATCGACGTCGAGATACTCGATGTCGAGGGCCTGCATCAGCGGATAGACAGCCTGTGAGACCCGCACGGTGTCACCGCTCTTGATCTCGCTCATCGCCCGCTCGGCGCGCGAGATGGAGGTCTCGCGCTCAAGTTCGTGGAGATCGAGGACGTAGTCCTCGTCGTTCTCGAACTCGGAGCCGTAGCGGAACTCCGTCGCGTCCTCGTCGAGACCGTAGGCGAGGAACTGCTCTTTCATCCGCTCCGCAGTCTCGCGGATTTCCTCGAAGGTCCCCTTGTCGTTGAGGTAGGCGTGGACATCGGCGAGGAGGACGACGACCTCGAAGCCCGCCTCCTGGAGGTCGATGAGTTTGTTCGCCGTGAGGAGGTGACCGATGTGAAGCACGCCGGAGGGCTCGTAGCCGACGTACGCCCGCTTCCCGTCGGGGTCCTCGGCCAGTGCCTCCACCTCCTCCTCGGTCACGACTTCCGCCGCGTTCCGAGTGATACGCTCGTAGGCGTCCATGGCGTGGCAAAACGGGAGGACGGGGTTAGCGGTTGCGGTGTCGGTCGAAACAGGGACAACGGCAATCGGGCGGCGCTACTCCCGGTCGGTTCGGTGCTCCGAGATGATCGAGTCGACCATGCTCTCGGTCTCCTCTTGCGCGCGCCGTTTGGCACGCTCCGCGTAGTCGGCCTCAACGGCTGCGACGGCGTCTTCGCGGGCGATCGCGAGTTCGTCGATCTCGCGGATGGACACATCGCTTGCGCCGCCGAAGGCGACGTCGGCCTCATAGAGCATCTCTTCGGCGATGTCGCTGGTCTCCCCGTCGAGCAGGACGACGCGGGGCTCGCGCTCGACGAGCGCTTCGGCCGTGCGTCGGCCCGCACCGCTGGCATCGCGGAAGTAGACGACGTCGCCGCGCGCGATCCCGTAGTCGTCGTCCGCGGCCTCGATCGCGTCGAGCGTGAACTGGCCGACCGGTTTGACGGCGGTGAGCGATCCCGAGTCGTTGACGTCCGCGAAGTTCGAATGATCAAGCTTCCAGAGCTCCTTCAGGCGCTCGAGCTTTCCCGCGAGTTCATCGGCGCGTTCGCGCTCCTCGTCGAGTTCGGTCTCCAATCGGTCGTTCTCCCACTCGAGGCGCGTGACCTCGCGGCGCTCGCGGGCCTCCTTGCGCTCCTCGCGGCGCGATTCCTCGAGTTCCGACTCCAGTTCGGCGATGCGCTCGTCCTTCGCATCGAGGTCAGCTTCGAGGTCCGTGACGTGGTCGTCAAGACGGGTGACGCGCTCGCGGAGGCGTTTGATCGTCTGCTCCTCCTCGGTGAATTCGCGCGCCTCGTGTTCGTGCTCGTCATCGTCGTCGCCGTCGTCCTCGGTGAGGTCGTCAACGGCGGCCTCGACGGTGGACTCGTCCGCGAGCACGCGTTTGACGACCTCGCCGCGATCAACTCTGGGCGGGATCTTACGCGTGATGCGTCTGATCTGATCGGCGTGATCGTCGTGGGCGTAGAGCGCGGCGGCCATCGCGTCGCGCTCGTGATCGTTGTCGTACCCCTCCTCGCGGGTCCGGTGTTGTTTCTCGTCGATCGGGATGTCGCTCGCCGGGTGCCAGCCGGCGGCGTCGAAGCTGCGGCGGATCTGGTCGACGGTCGCGGGCATCGGGTCGACGTCCGCGGCGACGAGCACGGGCCGGCCGCGCTCGATGATCCACTCGATGACGTCGGCGGTGTCCGCGGTGCGCGTCGAGAGGACATCAAGGAGGTGGCCGTCCAGGTCGACGAGGGCGACGGCGGTCGTGGTACCGGGGTCGACGCCGACGAAGACGCGGTCGCGGCGCTTCGCCAGCGGGCGGAGTTCGATGCCGTCGCGTCGGACGCGCTCGATCACGACGCGGACGTCACCCGAACGCTTGTTCGAAACCGGGATGTCCTGCGGGCGGCCCTCGACGGTGAAGACGGCGTTCGAGAAGCCGCCGTACTTCTTCGTGACGTCGCGCTCGTAGTCGAGGCCGGCGTCGTCGAGTTTCGCGGCGACGTCGCGAGTCTCGCGTTTGACGTTCCCGTGGATGCGGCGCGTGTAGCGGTCCTGACTCCACCCGCCCTTCCCGGTCGAGCGGCCGCGCGAGACCTTGACGGTGGTCTCGTCGGTGAACGCCGAGACCTCGTGGCCGACGTTGCGCGCGGCGAGGCGGGCGGCGGCCTCGGCCTCCTCTATCGCGGGTTTGCCGTACGGCACGCCGTGGCGTTTCGCGACGCGCGAGAGGGGTTCGGGCCGTTCGTCGCCGGTGACCTGGACGAGCTTCGTCTCGTCGGGCAACCCGCCCAAGAAGCGGACGAGGGCGTCCTTGTCGGCGGCGAGTTCGTACATATTGTCCGTCGCGACGATGTCCGGGACCTCCGACTCGATCAGGCGGAGGAGCTTCCGGCGCGTCACGACGTCGCGTTCGAGCGCGTCGCCGTCGTGGGTAACGAGGGCGTAGGAGGGCGCGTCGCCACGGACGTCGCCGCTCTGCACGTCCACCCCGTAGACGAGCGTGTCGAGCGCGCGCGTGCGGGTACTCATTCGACGGACGCGACTAGGCGCTCGTGGCGTATAAGTTCCGCTCCGGGATCAGGCGAGGGCGCTGAGAACGTCCGCGACGCGCTCGGCCTCGTCGGCGTGTTCGCAGGCCGCGCGGAGCGTCGTCGCCCGTTCCGCGGGGAGGAGGCGCGCAGCCTTCGCGGCGAGGGTATCCCAGTCCATCGGCTGAGTCGGGTGGCCCGGGTACGCGCCGACCTCGGCGTGGTGGACATCTCCGTCGTCGCGTTCGACGTCGATCACGGCGGGTAGCAGGCCGGCCTCGAACTGTGCGGTGAGGCCTGGAGTCTCCTCGACGGCGACGCTCGCGGCGAGGTCGCGAACGGTCGGATCACCGAGCGTGTCCGGAAGCGCGGTCTGCCCCGCCACGAGCGCCGCGGCGACGGAGTAGGGTAGCGAGCGCGCGGCGTCCGCGACGGTATCCGGCGTCGGGTCGTCCGTGGGCGCGGGGAGCGTGAGCGGGTCGAAGGTGCGGACAACGACGCGCTCGACGGTCGCGGGATCGAGGTCGACGCGCGCACCGAGGTCCGCGGCGGCCGCGACGGCCGACTGGACGGCGAACGGCCCGGTCACGCGTCTCGCCGCGGCGTCGTGGACGCGCTCACAGGCTGGATCGAGGGCGAACCCGCCCTCGTCGGCGTGCGCCTCGATGGAGTCCGTGTCTTCGCCGAACTCGCAGGCCGCGCCCTCGGCGTCGGTAGCCGCCTCACCTCCATCGTCGGTGCCCGCGGCGTCCCCGGTCAGGCCAGGGGCACCGCCGAGGTCGCCGAGTACCGGGTGGCCCGCGAAGGGGTCGGCGGGGCCGCTGACGCCCGCGGCGGCGAGCGACGCGGCGGTGAGGCCGGCGCGGGCGGCGAGCGGCCCGGCGAAGTCGGCTTCCGAGAACGACGCGCCGTTGGCGACGGCGAGCGCGACGGCGTCACGGGTCTCCGCGGCGTCGAGCGAGCGGGCGCGCGCCGCCCCGGCGGCTGCAGCGACGAGCGCGTGGATCGCGGGCCCCCAGCCGTGCTCGCGGACCGGCGCGTGCCACGCGAGTTCGCCGTGGACCTCGTAGGTCGACGCGAGCGCGGCGAGTAGCGTCTCGCCGTCCGCGTCGGCGGCTTCGGCAGCGGCGACGACGGCGGGAACAGCGTCGCTCGGATAGCTCGGCCCGTCGGGTGTGAGGAAGGCGTCGGCGGCTGCGGAGCCACTGACACGGGCGGCGTTGTGGAGGGTCGCCGCCGCCGGCCCGGCGCGAGCGGCCGCTCCCCAGCACGCACAGGCGTCACCGCCCTCGACAGCGGTGACGCCCCCAATCGCGTCAGCCACGTCGGAGTCGACGTGCGCGACCGCGAGCGCGTCGAAGAGATGGCGTTTCGTCGCGTCGGCGACGGCCGCGGAGAGGTCGTCGTACGTCACGTCGGCGACGAAGGCGGCGATGTCGGCGGCGGTCGTCATGGCGGAGTGTGAGGCCGGCGATGGGAAAACCGGTCCGGATCGCGGCGCTCAGTACGCGAACAGGTCCCATGCCCACTCGCCGAGCGAGCGCGCCCCGAGAGCGTCCGGCCGGCGGGCGTCCACGTCGGGCCCGGAGGCGACGTCATAGGTGTGATTCCGAACGAGCGTGGACCCGCTGATCGTCGCGTTCAGGCGCGCCGACCCGCCGAGGACGACGCCGCGTTCGGTGTCGAGTTGCATCCGCACGCGCGCCGTCCGCACGGTCGCATCGGCGGCGTCGGCGTTCTGGAGCGCGTCGAACACCGCGGGGCCGTCGGTAAGCGCGAGCGTTCGCACGCCGTCGGTTTCGCTCACGGTCGTCCACGATCCCGTCCGGGCCGCGGGAAGGCCGTACGGGAGGCCATCGGTGATCGTGTACTCGTCGCGGAGGTACCAGTAGCCCGGCAGGGCGCGCGCGCTTTGCCAGTTCCGGACGTCACGCTCGCCGAGCGCGAACAGGCCGGGGGAGAACGCGCTGAAGCCGTAGGCGACGCCGCTGTCCGCGTAGCCAAGCACCGGCCGGCCGTCGCCGGTGTCGAGGACGGTGCGGATCCGGCGATCGGAGCGCTCGACGGTCGTGGTGGAGACGACGCGCCCCTCGGAGTGGACGTCGCGGACGACGACGCGGTGGTCCCGCGCGGCCGTCCGGTCGAGCGCCGCGGCGTACGCGTCAATCGCGTCCGCGGGGAGCGACGTGTCGGGCACGTCGGGCGTGGGCCGCGTCTCGGTGACGCGGATCGCGCTCGCGCCGACGACGAGCCCCGTGACGAGAAGGACAGCGAGCACGGCGCGTTTCACGGGGGCAGCGCGCGTCGGGCGGAGCGGGTGCGGGACGCGGCGGGCGAGCGCGACGTGGGTCGGATAGGCGAGCGTTCCGAGGAGCGCGAGCGTCCCGACGGTGGAGACGAGCGCGACGGCGAACGCGAGGAGCGCCGCGGTCTGCGTCGCGTACCGATTGTTTGCGAGCGCGGCGCACCCGAAAAAGACGCCGATGGTGACGAGCGCGCACGCGACTTGCACGCCGACGGCAGCCGCGGTCCGGCGGCGATCACGGAGTCCCCGAAGGGGAGCGAGGGCGACGGTCCGGACGTCACTGCCACTGATGGCGTGTTCGACGGCGGGCGCGAGGAACGCCCACGCGACGAACGCACCGCCGGCGACACCGAGGAGCGGCGCGACGTGGACCACGACGGTCGAGACGATACCGCCCGTCGCGTAGAGCACCCACCGGATCGCGGTGTCGAGAACGAGGAAGGCCGCCGCGCCGCAGGCGAGCGCGACGAGGTGGCCGCCGACGGCGACCGCGAGGAGCGACGGGCCGCGCTCGCGGAGCGTCGCGCGGAGGCCCCCGTCGGGCGTCGCGTCGGCGTCGGCGACAGCGTCACTGACGGAAGGGGCGGCCGCGCCGAGAAGTGGGATGGCGGCGACCGGCGGGCAGACGACGGTGAGCAGTGGGTGGACAGTGCCGAGCGCGAGGCGGAGGATGACCTCGCAGAGGAGCGCACCGCCGGCGAGTCCGAAGAGACGCGGACGGTTGAGCGCGACGCGGAGGCCGTCGCGGACGGCGTCACGGGGAGCGGGCATCGCTCGCACGTCCTCGCTATGCGCCCTTGACGGTTCCGCCGGAGTCGGGTCTCGTCCCGCGGGCGATCCCGTGACTACTGGTAGGGGATGTCGATGGTGAGGCCGTCGTGGGCGAGGAGCGTCTCGCCGTCGTGTTCGTCGGCGGCGTCGGCTTTCAGCGCGCCGACGGCACCGCCGTAGCGCGAGGAGATGTGGGTGAGGGCGAGGCGATCGACCCCGGCCCGGCGGGCGATCCGCCCGGCTTCGCCGCCGGTCGAGTGGGCGGTCTGCCGGGCGCGCTCGGCGTCCTGATCGCTGAACGTCGCGTCGTGGACGAGGAGGTCGGCGTCCTCGGCGGCGGCGACCGTCGCGTCGATCGGACGGGTGTCGCCGGTGTAGACGACCGTCCGGCCGGGTCGGGGGTTGCCGACGACTTGTTCGGGTTTCACGACCGTCCCGTCGTCGAGTTCGACCGAATTGCCCGCGTGGAGTTTACCGAACTGCGGGCCGACGGGAACGCCGAGTTCCTCCGCGTGCTCGCGGTCGAAGCGGCCCTTCCGGTCGTTCTCGACGAGCGCGTAGCCCACCGAGCGCGTCCGGTGTTCGGTGTGGAACGCCTCGACGCCGTACTCGTCGCGTTCGAGGACGGTCTCGCCCGCGGAGACCTCGTGAACGTCGAGGCGGAACGAAGTGGTCGCGCCGGTGGCGGTGACGAGGTCGCGCACCTCGTCGCCGGTCCCGCGCGGCGTGTAGATGTCGAGGGCCGTCTCGCGGTCGTTGAAGTCGAGCGTCTGGACGAGGCCGGGGAGCCCGAGGACGTGGTCGCCGTGGACGTGCGAGAGGAAGACGGCGTCGACGTCGAATCCGGTGCCGTAGCGCATCATCTGGCGCTGGGTGCCCTCGCCGGCGTCGAAGAGAAAGGCGTCGCCCTCCCGACGGAGGTGGAGGGCGCTCGTGTTTCGCTCGACGGTCGGGACGGCCCCGCTGGTGCCGAGGAAGGTGGCGGAGAGAGTCATGGGGGCACCTGGGGTCGGGCGGCGTAAACCGCCTTCGGAACGCCGGGGGCGAACGCGAACGCCGGCGTCGCGGCAACGCTGCGCACGTCGGGCTGTCGGCGAGCACGAGCGCATCGATCGGCCACCCGATCGGCGCACAATCGCCCCTTTCTTTGCCGGGCGAGCGGTAGGGAGACGTGATGGACGCGCCGCTCTGGACCGACACACACGCGCCCGCGATCGACGACCTCCCGCAGGAGTCGGTCCGCGATCGGCTCCGTAACGCCCTCGACGAGCCACAGAACCTCGTCGTCCACGGGCCGGTCGGCGCGGGGAAGACCGCGGCGGTGCGCGCGCTCGCCCGCGAGGCGCACGACGACCCCGAGAACGACCTCGTCGAGGTGAACGTTGCTGACTTCTTCGGGATGACGAAAAAGGAGGTGAGCGAGGACCCGCGGTTCTCGCGGTTCATCACGTCGAAGCGTCGACGCAACTCCTCGAAAGCGGACCTCATCAACCACGTCCTGAAGGAGTCGGCGAGCTACGCGCCCGTCTCGGGCGGGTACACGACGGTCGTGCTGGACAACGCCGAGGCGATCCGCGAGGACTTCCAGCAGGCCCTGCGGCGCGTGATGGAGCAGTACCACGAGACGACGCAGTTCGTGCTCACGACGCGGCAGCCCACGAAACTCATCCCGCCGATCCGCTCGCGCTGTTTCCCCGTCTCGGTGCGCGCGCCGACGGACGCCGAGACGGTCGCGGTGTTGGAGTCGATCCTCGACGACAAGGGCGTCGCCGCCGACGCGGACGGCTTGGAGTTCGTCGCGGGCTACGCGGACGGCAACCTCCGCAAGGCAATCCTCGCCGCGCAGACGACCGCGGAGGAAGCGGACGAGGTGACGATGGACGCCGCCTACGAGGCCCTCCAAGACGTCGGGCTCGACGACGACATCAGAGGAATGCTCGACGACGCCGCGAACGGCGCGTTCACGGACGCACGCTCGACGCTCGACGACCTGCTCGTCGACGAGGGGTACGAGGGGCCCGAGCTCCTCCAAGAGCTGTTGCGCGTCGGACGCTCGAAGTACAGCGGCGACGAACTCGCCGAGCTCCACGCGCTCGCCGGCGAGATCGAGTTCGCCCTGAACACCGGGACGAACGACCGCGTGCACCTCTCGCGGCTGCTGGCCGAGCTGGGGCGCGAGGCATGATGGGGTCCTACGCGCCGATGACGTCACGCTGATAGAGCGCACCGAGGACGCCGAACGCGAGGAGTCCGAGCCCGATGGTGAAGTAGAACTTCTCCGCGGCGACATTCTCGATGGGCAGGGTGTGCATGTAGGCGGCGAGGCAGAGACCGAGGAGCGCGAACGCGACTCCGACGACGCCCTCATCGGTGATCGATGCGACCGCGTCGTTCACGGATCCGAACGACGATTGGGCCACGGGCGACAATAAACGCTTCCGAGCGGAAGAGTGTAACGATAAATCATGTCTGACGCAGCGGTGGGTTTTCCCCGTAGAGCGTACTCGCCACGATATGACACTCGCAGACAGCGTCGCGCGCGCCGGGCGACTCGGTGGGGTTGCGCTCCTCGGTTGTCTCGCCGTCCTCCCGCTCGGCGTCGCGCTGCTCGCTGTCGTCCCGGCGTGGGTCGCGATCTGTCTCGTCGTCGCCGGGGGAGCAGGCCCCGTCGCCGCCGTCATGATCGGCCGGCTCCCGGTTCCGTACCGAACGTTCTACTGGTGGGCGCTGACGACCGGCGTGTTGAGCTACGGCGGGTGGCAGCTCGCGCGGCTCACCGTCCCGCCACACGAGACCGGCGTCGCCGTCGGCTACTGGGGCGGTGCGGCGCTCCTCGCCGTCGCCGTCGCGAACTATCGGCGGCTCTGGGGCGTGCTCGTTCTCGACTAATCGAGAACGAGGACCGTTCGCGTGAGCGAGCGGTGAACGCGGCGATCGAAGCGATCGTCGACCGCCCAGCCGGCCGCGCGGGCCGCCGCACGCCAGTCCCGGTCGGCGACGAGGACGCACCGACCGGTGGCGACGCGTCGCACCTCCGCGAGCGCCCCCGCAACAAGGTCGTCGAGGCGATGTGTCTCGATCTTCGACTGGCGGCCGTACGGCGCGTCGAAGACCGCACAGTCGACCGCGTCGTCGCGGAGCGCGAGGCGGGTCGCGTCGCCCCGCAGAACCGCGTGATCGTCGAGGAACTGCGTGAGGTTCTCGTCGGTGCCCCGGACCATCTTCTCCTGCGCGTCGTTACCCACCACGCGCGCGCCGACGAGGCCGCCCTCGATGAGCACGCCCCCCGTCCCGCACATCGGATCGAGGAGCGTTTTTCCGCTCCCTGCACCCGCGAGGTTCACGCAGGCCCGCGCGAGGAGCGGATCCATGCTCCCCGGTTGGAAGAAGGGGCGATCGGTGGGTTTGCGTGTCCCGTAGTCCCGCACGGAGGCGACGGCGTGCCAGCCGAGACAGCAGACGCCGTCGCTGAAACACGCGCGAAGTTCATGATCGGGGTCGTCAAGGTCGACCGAGAAGCCGTGCTCGACGAGCGCGCTCCCGAGGGCGCGTTCGGCGCGCTGGGTGTCGACGCCGGTCGTGTTCCGGACGTCGCGAGCGCGGACGGCGACACTCCCCGAGCGATCGAGGTCGCTTGCGGCGAGGGCGGCGACGGCGTCGTCGATCGTTGCGCCCGTCCGCGTGAGGAGGGCGTCGGCGTGCCGGGTGTAGGCGAGCGTCCGTACGCCTGCGGCGTCGATATCGGCGGCGACGGCGAGTCCGGGCGCAACCCGTTCAACGGCCGTAGCAGCCCCGGCGGCCGCCTCCGCGGCGGCAAAGGCGTCGTCCTCCCCCGCGAGTTCGAGGCAGTACACGCGCTCACTGTGTCGGCCACAACCCTCGTTCTGTCGGACGGAGCGGCGATATAAGGCAGGCGGTGTCGGGACCGCCAACCTTTATAAAGGTTAAATACGACTTAAAGACGAAGGATGACCGACCCAAAGGAAACCATCAACATTGAAAACGTGGTCGCGTCGACGGGCATCGGACAGGAGCTCGACCTCCAGTCCGTCGCGATGGACCTCGAAGGGGCGGATTACGATCCCGAGCAGTTCCCCGGCCTCGTCTATCGCACGCAGGAGCCCAAGAGCGCGGCGCTCATCTTCCGCTCCGGCAAGATCGTCTGTACCGGCGCGAAGAGTACCGAGGACGTCCACGAGTCCCTCCGCATCGTCTTCGATAAGCTCCGCGAGCTCGACATCAAAGTCGAGGACGAACCCGAAATCGTCGTCCAGAACATCGTCACCTCGGCCGACCTGGGCCACCAGCTCAACCTGAACGCCATCGCCATCGGCCTCGGCCTCGAAAACATCGAGTACGAGCCCGAGCAGTTCCCCGGCCTCGTCTACCGCCTCGACGGCCCCGAGGTCGTCGCGCTCCTCTTCGGCTCCGGCAAGCTCGTCATCACCGGCGGCAAGGAGCCCGAGGACGCCGAGAAGGCCGTCGACAAGATCGTCTCCCGGCTCGAAGAGCTGGGCCTCCTCGAGTAAGTTTTTTCCTCGGGTTTTCCTCGCGGGCGCTCCGCGCCCACGGCGGGATCCGCTCGGGCAACCAGACACACCCAAATCCTCGTTCGCCGCCGGCGAACAAGTGACAACATCGGTCCGCACGGGCGGTGAGCGGACGCCAGGAGGCGAACACCGGAAAAACACTTTGTCCGGGAGTCGATATATCGTGGTATGCCGCCCTCCGATCGCCGACAAATCCTCCGGTCAAGCGCCGCCATGATCGCCGTCGCGATCGCGCTGGCCGGGCTGAGCTACGTCGTTGCGCCCACGACACCGCTCGCCGCTGCGCTCGGCGTCGCGTGCGTCGGCGTCTTCGTGGGCGTCGTCACCGATCGGCTCGGCGATCGCTTCGGGCTCGTCTGGCTCAGCCTCGGGCTCGCCGCCGTCGTCGTCTATCTGAGTTCGGACGCCGCGGGCCTGCGGTCGCACGCGATCGTCCTCTGTGGCGTGTCGATCGGCAGCGCACTCCTCTGGTTCATCCCCGCGAAAGCCGCCGAACTGGGCGAGCGCGTCGGCGAGAAGCTGCGCGAGTGACGAAAAGACGGCCACCGCCACGTTGATTGCCCGGCACGTCGAGGCTCCGACGTGTCCCTCCTCGGCTCCCTCACCGCCCTCCTCGTCGTCTCGGTCCTCGTGTACGCCGTCGCGCGCCTCTACGGCGCGGCCGTCCACGGCTCGGAGAGCGCGCTCACGCGACTGCGGCGCGCGCTCTACGTCGGCTTCGTCGTCGTCACGCTCATGGCGTTCGTCGCGACGGTCGGCGCGGGCGGCTTTGACGCGTTCGGTGACGGCGCGCTCGGTGACCTGCTGACGCTGCTCTCGATGGCGGGCGCGGTCGTCGTCGCGGACCTCGCGTACTACCTCGGGCTCTGGCCGGCGATTCGGGCGACGCGTGATCTCGACGCGAGCACGGCGTGGGCGGCCGCCCGCGTCGGCCGGTGGCTCGCCGCGCTCTTCGGCGCGTTCGCGCTCGCGCTCTACGCGCTCGGGCACGTCCCCGTCGGGAGCGCGTGGGGCGTGCTAGCGCTCGGTGCGGGCATCGCCCTCCTCGTGTACGCCGCGAGCGGGCAGTTGATTCGCGTCTCGCAGTCGACGCGCGACCCGGAGGAGGGGGAGCGCGAGCGGATTCGCGCGGCCTGCGAGCGCGTCGGCCTCGACCCGCGCTCCGTGCACGTGATCGAGTCGGAGACGACGCGCTGGGCGGGCGTGCTCGTCCGCGGGCCGCCGCGATTCCGGACATTCTTGGTCGGGAGCCACCTGCTCGCGGCGTACGACGCGGACGCGCTGACCGCGCAGGTCGCGCGCGCCGCGGGACGGGCGCGACGGGGATACGTCGAGTCGCGGTTCGGCGCAGCTCTCGGGCTCGTCGCCGCGGTCGTCGGCCTCCTCGCGCCGGTCGGCGACGCGCTCGCTGGTGTGCTCGTCGGTGGCGGTCTCGTGCTCGGTATCGCGCTGCTCTGGTACGGGCGGCGGGTCGTCTACGCGGCCGATGCGGACGCCGCGGCCGCGACGGACCCGGCGACGGTCGCGGAGACGTATCGGACGGTCGCAGACGATGCGGGTCGCTCGCTCGACGGCGGCGGCCGGATACGGCGCGTCCTCCGAGTGCGGCCGAGTCTGCGCTCGCGCATCGCGCGCCTCGAAGAGCGGGCGGACTAAGGCGGCGCGGCGCACAGTCGAGCGTATGACCACGCTCCGTATCGCGGGCGGGCGCGTCCTCCACCCGGACTTCTCGGTGCGCGAGGGCGACGTGCTCGTGGACGACGAGTCGGGCGAGATCCTCGCGGTGGGCGACGTCGCGGACGGCGACGCAACGCTCGACGCTCACGGCTGTCTGGTGATGCCCGGCCTCGTGAACGCGCACTGCCACGCGGCGATGACCTTACTCAGAGGATACGCGGACGACAAACCCCTCGAGAGCTGGCTCCGCGAGGACGTCTGGCCGGTCGAGGCCGAGCTGACGGACACGGACATCCGCGCCGGGACAGAGTTGGCGCTCGTGGAGCTCGTGAAGGCGGGGACGACCGCGTTCGCGGACATGTACTTCTCGATGCCCGAGGTCGCGGAGGCCGTTGCCGAATCGGGGCTGCGCGCGCGCCTCGGCCACGGCGTCGTCGGCGTCGGGAAGGACGAGGAGGCCGCACGGGCCGACCACGAGGAGAGTCTCGATTTCGCCCGCGAGTACGACGGCTACGCGGACGGTCGCGTGCGGACGATCTACACGCCGCACAGCCTCACGACGGTGGACGAATCCCTCCTTCGCGAGTACGTCCCGAAGGCCCGCGAAGCCGGCGTGCCGCTGCACTACCACGCGAACGAGACGCGCGACGAGGTCGATCCGATCGTCGAGGAGCGCGACGAGCGCCCCCTCGAATACGCAGATGACCTCGGGATGGTAGAAGAGGACGACTTCGTCGCGCACGGCGTCCACAGCGACGCGCGCGAAGTCGAGTTGCTCGCCGAGCGCGGGACGGCCGTCGTCCACTGCCCGGCGTCGAACATGAAGCTCGCGTCCGGTGCGGCACCGATCCCGTCCTACCGCGAGGCCGGCGTGACCGTTGCGCTCGGGACGGACGGCGCGGCGTCGAACAACGACCTCGACCTCTTTGATGAGATGCGCGACGCGGCGATGCTCGGCAAGCACGCCGCCGGGGACGCGAGTGCCGTGCCCGCGGAAGCGGTCGTCGAGATGGCGACAGCGGGCGGCGCGGACGCCCTCGGCCTCGACGCGGGGCGGATCGAGGCGGGACGGAGGGCCGATCTCGCGGTCGTGGACTTCGAGGCCGCACACCTGACGCCGACGCACGACGCGGTGTCGAACCTCGCGTACGCGACGCGCGGGAGCGACGTCCGGCACACGATCTGCGACGGCGAGGTGGTAATGTGCGATCGAGAGGTGCTGACGCTGGACGAGGACGCGGTACGCGAGCGGGCCGCCGAGCACGCGGCCGACCTCGTCGCGCGGGCCGAGTGAGCGCCCGAGAACGCCACGCGCGGTATCGAAGCGCTTTCCACCCGGCCCGCCGATTTCGGGATATGGACACGGCCGCACCTATCAGCGACCGCCTCGACGACGTCGACGAGCACGTCGAGGAGGGGCGACGCAAGATGGACTGGGCGCTCGAACACATGCCCATCCTCACCGCGCTGCGCGAACAGTTCGAGGCGGGCGAACCCCTACGCGATCACCGCATCGGGATGGCGCTCCACGTCGAGGCGAAGACCGCCGTCCTCGTGGAGACGCTCGCCGAGGCCGGTGCCGAGGTCGCCATCACGGGCTGTAACCCCCTCTCGACACACGACGACGTGAGCGCGGCGCTCGACGCCCACGAGAACATTACGTCCTACGCGAAGCGCGGCGTGGACGACGAGGCGTACTACGAGGCGATGGACGCCGTCATCGCGACGGAGCCGACCATCACCGTGGACGACGGCGGCGACCTCGTCTTCCGCATCCACCAGGAGTACCCCGAGCTCATCGAGGACATCGTCGGCGGGACGGAGGAGACCACGACCGGCGTCCATCGCCTCCGCGCGATGGACCAGGAGGGTGCGCTCGACTACCCGATGTTCAACGTGAACGACACCCCGATGAAGCATCTCTTCGACAACGTGCACGGCACCGGGGAGTCCGCGCTCGCGAACATCGCGATGACGACGAACCTCTCGTGGGCGGGCAAGACCGTCGTCGTGTCGGGCTACGGCTACTGCGGGCGCGGCGTCGCGAAGAAGGCGGCCGGGCAGAACGCGAACGTCGTCGTCACCGAGGTCGACTCACGACGCGCCCTCGAGGCCCACATGGAGGGCTACGAGGTCATGCCGATGGACGAGGCCGCCAAAGTGGGCGACGTCTTCGTCACGACGACGGGCAATCGCGACGTCATCACCGAGAAGCACTTCGAAGTCATGCAGGACGGCGTCGTGCTGGCGAACGCCGGGCACTTCGACGTCGAGATCAATCTCGAACAACTCTCCGAGTTCGCTGTGGACGAGCGCGAGGCCCGCGAAGGCGTCCGTGAGTACGAGCTCCACGACGGCAGTCGGGTGAACGTGCTCGCCGAGGGCCGGCTCGTCAACCTC
The DNA here is from genome assembly GCF_039520965.1 of Halarchaeum salinum. NCBI lineage: Archaea > Methanobacteriati > Methanobacteriota > Halobacteria > Halobacteriales > Halobacteriaceae > Halarchaeum > Halarchaeum salinum. Next base: position 55,269 of record NZ_BAAABL010000033.1, on the reverse strand, counting down.
GCCGCGCCGAACGCCCTCGGCCACCCCGTCGAGGTCATGGACCAGTCCTTCGGCGTGCAGGCGGTCTGCGTGCGCGAGCTCGCCGAGCGCGGCGACGAGTACGACGCTGGCCTTCACAGCGTGCCGGATGAGCTCGACCGCGAGGTCGCGGAGACGAAACTCGACGCCGAGGGCATCGAGCACGACGTGCTCTCGACGACGCAGGAGGAGTATATGGGCTCCTGGCGGCACGGGACCTGAAACGTCGCGACTACTCGCTCCCGCGGACGACGTGGCCGTACTTGAGAAGGGCGACGAAGACGACGCCACCGACGATGTTCCCGGTGGTGGCGACAACGAGGAACCGGAGGTAGGCAACGAGCGGGTAGGCGTCGCTTGTGAGGACGCCGGCAAGCACTTCTACGGTTCCGGCGATGGAGTGTGGGAGGTGTGCGAGGCCGATCGCGGCGGTGACAAGCCAGACGACGGCGAAGCGTGCGATCGTGCCGTCGGCACCGGCGACGAGCCAGGAGAGCAGGCCCATGAGCCAGCCGGCGAGGACCGCGCCCGCGAAGACGACGGGCGCGCTGTGGTGGAGGAGCGGCGCGGCGAGTTCGGCGAACACGCCATAGTTGATGATCCCGTAGGCGGGCGCGAGCCACACCATCGCGGCGGCGAAGATAGATGCGCCGACAACGTTGCCAACGTAGACGAGCCCCCAGAGGCGTGCAAGCGATGCGAACGTGGAACGCCCGTCGAGCACGGGGAGTACGGCGAGCGTCGTGTGCTCGGTGAAGAGCTCGGAGCGCCCGAGCACGACGAAGACGAAGCCGATCGCGTAGGCGTTCGCGACGAGCAGCCGTTGGGTGGCGGGGTCGTAGACGCCCGCCGTGAACGTGAGAACGATCCCCATGAAGAGCGGCCCGAAGCCGATGTCGAGGCCGGCGGAGAGCGCGGAGAGGAGAAGGCCGTCCGCGGGCCGCTGGAGCTCGTTCAACCCCGATCGGATCTGTCGGGCGAGGATGTCGGTGCCGGACGTCCCCTGATCAGGGGGGACGTCGGCCTCGAACTCGGCGGGTGATTCGTCGTCGCTCACTGTGTGGGGGTTCGGAGCGGAGCCGATTAAGCCCCGTGCCCGCATCCCGACACCATCGGCCGGTTTATCCGCGAGCGGCGGCGAGTGAGCGCATGGTGCGAAACGAGAAGGGCGATCGCCGCGAGCGCGAGCTCGTCAACCGCCTCGACGAGGCCGGCTTCGCGGTGATGCGCGCGCCCGCCTCGGGGGCCGCGACGACGCGCGAGCTCCCCGACGTCCTCGCGGGCGACGGCGAGGTCTTCTACGCCGTCGAGGCGAAATCGTCCGCGGGTGATCCGATCTATCTCACCGGCGAGGAGGTCGAGGCGCTCGTCTACTTCTCGCAGAACTTCGGGGCGAGACCGAAGATCGGCGTCCGATTCGACAGGGAGGACTGGTACTTCTTCCACCCGAGCGACCTCCACGTCACTGACGGGGGAAACTACCGCGTTAAAAAGGAGACGGCGCTCTCGGCGGGCGACACGATCGCGGACCTCGCGGCCGCGGGCGAGGGCGAGGCAAACGGGGACGACGGCGCAGACGTCGAGGGCGTCCTCCAGGCCGTCGCGCAGGGCGTGCTGAGCGTTGAGGAAGCCACGGAGATGCTCGACTGAGACGGCGAAACCGTCGCCGCGGCCCGTGAGCCGACCGTGACGGCCGCTTTGGTCGCAGCGGACCGCCACGTTTTTGCGCGCACTCCGGGAACACGGAGTATGTACATGGAACGCGAAACCGCGGTTGAGGCTGGCGTCACGCTCGTCGCCGTCGCCGTCTTCGTCGCCATCGTGATCCTCGGTGGCGAGGTGAGTTCCGCGGGGCTCACCGAGAGTGGGGCGTACGCCGTCGTCGGTGCCATCGTTGCCTTCATCTTCGTGATGGCCGGTGCGGGCTTCTATCTCTCGACGAAACAGGAGTAGCTCAGGCGTCCGCGTCGGCGCTCTCCTCGTCGCCATCGCGACCCTCACGCCAGTCCTCGAGTTCCTCCTCGTCGGCGTCGTCGATTTTCGCCTCGTAGTAGCTGAGCGGATGACTGATGTGCTCGCAGAGCGCGTCCGGGTTCACACAGTCGCCGTAGGCCTGCATCGTCGCACAGGACGGCGCGGTGTACTCCGTCGGACTCGATTCGCCTTTGATGTGGTCGGTCTGATAGCGCGTCATCTCCTCGCCGAACCCCGGGTTCACCTCGTAGAGTTCGACGATCTCGTCCGTCGAGAGGCCGATGTTCCCCAAGAAGGCGGTGAGCGCGAAGCGCGAGTGGTGTGGGAGGTGGTCGCCGCGCTGGACGGCATCGAGGAGGTGTTGCATGCAGGGCGGGAAGAGGTCGGGGACGACGGTGTCGATCTCGCGCGTGAGGTCGAGGTCGGCAAGCGTCTCACGGATCGACGCGACCGGCTCGTCGAGTGCGTCGCCGATGGCGTCCGGCACTTGGAGCGGGAGGCCGTCTTTCACGCGCTCCTCGACGGCCTCACGGAGGAGGTCGTCGAGTTCGGGTTCGCTCACCGGCACGTCGCCGACCGCGAGCGCGCGGTTGACGAGCCGCCACTCGTCGCCGCGTAGCGACGACGCGTGACGGAGGTAGGCGGCGACGCCGACTGCGAAGCCACCGTCGCGTTGGGGCGTGACCGCGTCGCCGAGGTCGAACTCGCGGAGGACCGCACGCCGGGTGATCGCCGCGCGGCCGTCCTCGCGTCCGAAGTCCTCGCGGAAGCGTTCGGCGGCACGCGACGCCTCCGCCTCCGCGTAGTAGCGCGTGCAGACGTTCTCGTCGACGAGCGAGACGATGACGCGCGCGACCGGGTAGGAGAGCAGTTCGACGCGATCGGAGGCGACCGACTCGCCGACGTCCCGGTCGGCGATGGCGGATGCGACGCGCTCGCTCGCGCGCTCGACGACGGCGTCCTCCTCGCGGACGACCTCGACGAGGTCCACGCCCGCCTCCTGGACGGCATGACGGGCGTCGCCGAGGAAGGGGTATCGGGCGTGGCGGCGTTCCATACGAAACGTGGGTGGATACGGACGCCGATAAAGCGCCCGGTCCGGCGGGACCGCAAGAGGGTTGGGCGGGCCCGGCCACACCTGGGATATGCGCTTTGCGCCCGGTACGCGGCGGTACGCCGTCCCGCCGCTCGCCCTCGCCGTCCCGCTGCTGTTCGTCTTCGCGCCCGCCGGCCTCGCGTGCGCCGCGCTCGGTCTGTTCACCCTCTGGTTCCACCGCGACCCCGAGCGCGACGTCCCCGAGTCGGGGATCGTCGCACCCGCTGACGGCCGCGTCAGCGTGCTCCGAACCGAGAACGGCCGTGTCCGCGTCGGGGTCTTCATGAACGTCACCGACGTCCATGTGAACCGCGCGCCGCGAGCGGGCGTCGTCGCGTCCGTCGATCACCGGCCCGGCGCACACCGCCCCGCGTTCTCGAAGGAGTCCGAGCGCAACGAACGCGTCCGCATCACCACCGACAGCTACGAACTCGACCTCATCGCGGGGGCGTTCGCCCGCCGCATCCACCCCGCCGTCGAACCCGGCGACACCGTCGCGCGCGGCGAGCGCGTCGGCCACATCTCCTTCGGGTCGCGCGTCGACGTCCTCCTCCCGCCCGAGTACGACACAGCGGACGTGCGCGTCGATGTCGGCGATCGCGTGACGGCCGGCGAGACCGTCGTCGCCTAAACGGTCAGACGTACTCGTCGAGTAACGCCCCGAGTTCGGCCGCGTACTCGTCGTAGTCATAACCGAGCCGCGAGAGCCACATATGCTGGTACGCCGGGTGGAGTACCGGGAGCGACGTCACGCCGAGCGAGGGACAGGAAACGGGTTCGAGGACGGTGTCGAGAAAGCCATCTAGGTCGCGGCCCGCGGCGTCGAAGAGCACCTGCGTCGCGTGTTTGCCGGTCGTGACGACGACCGATGGGTCGACGTCCGCGAGTTCGGCTTCGAGGTGCGAGAAGCAGCGTGAGAGCTCCTCGGCGCGGGGTTCGCGATTCGACCCCTCGCCGTCCGGTGGGAAGCATTTCACCGCGTTCGTGTAGAAGACCTCGGTGTGCCCGCTGTCCGCGAAGAGCTCGCGGACGATCCGGCCGGAGTGGCGCGCCGTGTACGCCATCCCCGTCCAGTTACCGCCCTGCCAGCGGTCCTCTCCAGGGGTGCCCGCACCCGGCGCTTCACCGACCGCGACGACGTCCGCGTCGAGGGGGCCGTTCCCCCACGCGATACGCTCGCGGGCCGCGACGAGGGCGGGACAGCGCTCACACCCCGGCTCGATCGGGTGGACGTCGTCCGGGTCGGGGAAGGCGGGATCGCTCATGTGTCGAGAACGCGTTGCGCGCGAAAGAGCCGTGCGGTTCTACCGCTCGTCCGCGGCCGGGAGGCCGCCCGCGAACAGCGCCGCGAGCGCGAACACGAGCGCGAGGACGCCGCACGCGCTCAACGCGAGGCGAGCGAGATAGCGCAGGTCGGGCGCGAACGCCGCCGCATCGCCCGCCATCGAAGTGTGCCCGAGAACGTTCGCCTCGGGAATCGCCGCGACGTAGAGCGGGTTCGCGAGGCAGGCGGCGGCGACGACGAACAGCGCGCCGGCGAGCGCGTGCGCACGGTGCATACCGGGGAGTGGGGACGCGACTATGTGGGCCTTACGCGAGCGTCCGCATCGTGTGCTGCTCGGCTGCGGGGGCTGTGCGAACGCACCGAGGACCCGAGGGAAGAACAGACAGAAATCGAAGATCGCTAAAAACACTAAGCAGCCTTTTCAGGTCCTAATTCGACTGAATACGCGGAGCCAACATATACGTGACAGATCCCAGACCCTCTGCGAAGTCGAAGTGCATCTTGACGGGGAACTCCTCACCGAGTTCGAGGGTAATCTCGGCGTCCTTGGGGAACGCCTTGTTCATGTCCTTGAGATAATCGAGACTGAACAGGGAGCGCGCGTCGCCGGCCTCGAGGTCGATGAGGTCCTCGCGTTCGAGTTCGAGGTGGACGTCGTCAGTGTCGCCCTCGGCGTCGACGTAGAAGCGTTCGTTCTCGGCGTCGACGCCGAGCGCGATGTGGTCGGAAACCATGTCGGCGGCCCGGACGGCGCGGTCGATGTCCGCGCCCTCGACGACGACCTGTGCGGGGAGATCGAGGTCGGGGAGGTCGGGCTCCTGTCGGATACTGTCGGGGTCGATGAGCGCGAGGGTGTATTCGAGGCCCTCGATACGGATGTGGAGCTTCCGGGTCTCCTCGTCCAGTTCGAACTGGACGAGCTGGCCGGCGTCGGCCATCCCGGCGATATCCTCCAGCCGCGAGAGATCGACGCCGATGAGTCCACCGTCGGCCTCGTAGGACTCGAAGGCGTCCGCGGAGAGGGTCAAGTCCACCATCCCGACGTTCGCCGGGTCGACGGCGCGGATTTCGAGACCGTCGTCGTTGAGGTGGATCTTGCACTCGTCCACCAGCACGCTCACGGAGTCGAGCGTGTCCCGGAGCGTGTCGGCGCTCACGATCGCCTTGAACATCTTGACCATCGGTAGGGTTGGGCCGTACAATAAACCCCCGGATGCGCGCGCACGCGTGAGAGTGCGACGCGCGCTACGTCCGCTCTCAGTACCGGCCGGCGAGGCGGTCGTCATCGAGAACGCTCGCGGCGATCTCGGCGGGCGCGGCCGCTGGGAAGGGATGGGGTCAGGCGCGAAGAACACCGAGCGAAGGGAGTAAACGGCGCGACGCCCTCCGTTCTTCCATCATGGCCGGGAAGGATGACTACTATAATCGGGCGAAACAGCAGGGGTATCGCGCACGCTCGGCGTACAAGTTGAAGCAACTCGACCGGGAGTTCGACCTCATCGCGCACGGCGACACGGTGGTCGACCTCGGCGCGGCACCGGGCGGGTGGCTCCAAGTCGCCGCCGAGGCGGCGGGGGCACACGGTCGCGTCATCGGCGTCGACCTCCAGCGGATCGACGACGTCGAGAAGGGCGACGCGCCGGTCGAGACGATTCGGGGCGACATGACCGAGGACGAGACGAAGGACGCGATCCGCGAGGCCGCGGACGACCGCGTGGACGTAGTGATCTCGGACATGGCACCGAACATGACCGGCGAGTACAACCTCGATCACGCTCGCTCGGTCCACCTCGCCCGGCAGGCGTTGGAGACCGCGGAGGAGCTCCTCGGCGAGGGCGGGAGTTTCGCCGTGAAGGTCTTCCAGGGGCAGGACCTCGCCGACTTCAAGGCCGACGTCGAACGCGAGTTCGCCTTCTCGCGGACGACGAGCCCGAAGGCCTCGCGGCAGGCGTCCTCCGAGGTGTACGTCGTCGGGAAGAACAAGCTGACCGGACCGGTGCGCGTCGGTGACGAACTCGACGTCGAAATCACGGGCGTCGGCGAGGAGGGCGACGGGATCGCGAAAGTCGATGGCTTCACCCTGTTCGTCGCCGGGGCGGCGGAAGGCGACGAGGTACACGTCGAGGTGACGGACGTGAAACCGCGTTTCGGCTTCGCGGAGCCGATCGAGGAGTAGCTACTTCGTCGGCGTGACGCGCCCGTTCGTCCCGCGTTCGCCGAGGAAGCCGACGACGGCGTAGACGAACGGCGTGTCCACGAGCGCGATCAGGAGTTTGAGGACGTACTGGCCGACCATCAGCGAGGCGAGGACGCTCGCCGGGAGCGGGCCGGTCCCGAGGAGCATCGGGGCGAGCCAGAAGCCGACACCGACGAAGATGACGGTGTCGATGGCCTGACTCGTCGCCGTCGAGCCGACGTTGCGCAGCCAGAGGTGCGCGCCGTCGGTACGTCGCCGGAGGGCGTGGAAGACGAAGACGTCCCAGTTCTGACTGACGAGGTACGCACAGAGCGAGCCGACCACGATGCTCGTCGAGGAGCCGAGGACGGCCGCGAACGTCCCGGGGTCGATGGAGGAGGCCGCAGCGGGCGCGAGGATCGTCGACCAGACGAGGACGAGCAACACGAGGTTCATCGCGAACCCGGTGTTGACGACGACGGTGGCGGCCCGACGGCCGTAGAGTTCGCTGTAACAGTCGCTCGCGAAGTAGGTGAGCGCGTAGGCAAGCGCCGCGCCCGGCATCACGAGCGTGCTCCCGGTGACGGGGAGGGAGACGGGGATGTCGAAGGCGAGGATCTTCGCGGCCGTCAGCTGCGACGTGACGAGCGCGGTGACGAAGAGCGCGATGAGGACGACGCGGCCCGTCGCGAGCGGCGTCTCGCCCTCACGCATCGTACTCGTCAGCCTCGTCTTCGAGCCGGCCGTGTCGGGCGTCGATGTCGTCGAGGACGTCGAGGGTCTTGCGTAGGGAGGCCCGGACGGCGTCGCTGCGGTTCACGAACTTCCCGTCGTCACCGACGTGGTCGTCGAGGTCGTCGAGGAGCTCCCGCGGCACGTCGACGGATATCTTGGGCATACCCAGATATTCGTGAGCGAATAGTTAAACGACGCGCTCCGCGAGCGCGTTCACTCAGGCCGGCCGTTCGGCGGACTCGTCCGAGTCGGTGCGTGCATCCCCGCCACCGCGTCGGCCGCCGAGCGTGACGACCCAGAGGCCGGCGAGGCCGACGAAGAAGGCGACGGCGATGGGCGCGCCGACGACCACCATCGTGTAGAGGCTATCCGGGGTGACGAGCGCGGCGAAGGCGAACGCGGCGATGACGAAGACCCGCCAGTGTCGCCGCATCGCCGCGTAGCTGACGATGCCCGACCAGTGGGTGAGCCACATCGTCACCGGGACAGTTGCGAGCAGACCGATCCCCGCTGTCGTCATGAAGACGAGCCAGAGGAAGTCGCTGATCCGATAGCTGATGATGACCTGTGCTTGGAGGGCGTCCTGAACGAGATAGGAGATGATCGTCGGGGCGACAAAGAGGTAACCCAGCACGCTTCCCGCAACGATCGTGGCGGTGATCGCGAGCGCCCAGACGGTGACGACACCGCGGCGAGCCGCGATAAACCCGCGTTCGCGCAGCGCCGGCCAGATGAAGAAGAGGACGAGCGGGATCGACGCGACGACGGCGATCACCGTCGAGAGCTTCACGGAGAAGATCAGGGCCTCGACGGGGTGGAGGGCGACCGGCCAGCCGAGCGCGTCGGGGTTGGCCTGAAGCACGCGCTGTGGGATGCGCCCGATGAAGTCGTCGCGGACGAGACCGAGTCCACCCTGATAGAGGAAGCCGAAGACGACCGCGAGAACGAGCATGAACCAGCCGACGAGCCAGAAGAGCCGCGAGCGCAGGCTGCCGAGGATGAACTGAATGTCGTGGTAGTAGCCGCCGATGTCGTCCTCCGTCGTCTCCTCCTCGGTGAAAGCGCCGAGCATCCCCGCGCCCGTCCGCGAGAGGACGTTGCCCTCGTCCGCGGGCTCGCCGTCACCGCCCTCGTCGCCCTCGTTCTCGGCCGCTTCGGCCGCCGCGCGTGCGTCGGCTTCGTCGAAGCGATCGAGGATCGCACCCGCCTTCTCCTTCTCGCCCGCCTCCATCGCCTCGCTGGCGAGTTCGAGGGCTTCGGATTCGTCCATGGCGTCGAAGCGCTCGTCGGGGGCAGCGCGCACGCCCGTCGCGTCAAGGACGCTGAGGTTCATGTTCTCTGGTTTCGGGGCCTTGCCGCCGTAGACCGTGGATTCGGCGCGGGCGGCCGTCGCGATGGCGTCGTAGACCGCGTAGGCGACGGCCATGACGAGCACGAGGAGCGCGGTGACGAGGCCGACAACGGCAAGCGAGGCGTTCGGGCCGAGTCCAACGAGGCCGGTCGCGCTCGGGACACCACCGGCGGCGAGGTCGGCGATCGAGTCCCCGACGAGCGGGAGGTCGGCCGCGGCGAGACGAACGAGCGCATCGTTCAGCGCGGCGACGCCGCCATAGCCGAAGAAGGCGTATCCGAGGAGGAAACCGACGACCGCGCTCCCCGCGAGGACGTTCCAGCGGTCGCGGAGTTCTGCACGGAGGTCGATGCGCTCGCTCCCGCGGCGGGCGAGCGTCACAAGTTTCGCGAGATAGAGGCTGACCGCGTAGAGGAAGAGCAGCGGCACCGCCCACATGATCTGCGTGAACGGGTCCGGCGGGGAGAAGACGGCACCGAAGACGAAGATGGCGATGACCGCGTGCTTCCAGTAGGCCCGGAACGTCTCGTAGGGGACGACGTCGAGGTAGGAGAGCGCGGTCATCACGAGCGGGAGCTGGGCGGCGACGCCGAAGGAGATGGCGAGCACGAGGATGAACTGCGTCCACGCGACGATGGAGTACATCGGCTTGATGTTCGCGCTCATCGCGTTCCCCGCGAGGAACTGGAACATCAGCGGGAAGAACAGCTCGTAGGCGTAGACGATACCGACGATCGCGAGGAAAATCGCGACGAGCGCGCCGCCAGCGAGGTGCCAGATCGAGAGCGAGACGTCCGGAACGATGTCGCGCTCCGCGAGCGGTGCCTTGGCGTAGTACAGCAGGATCGGGAGGGCGAGCAGGACGCCGACGACCATCCCGATCTTCACCTGGAGGAGGATGACGTCGAACGGCGTCTGGAAGATGACCTCGACGCTCGAACCGAGGCCGAGCTTCGTGATGAGGTCGCGTTTCAGCGCCGGCCAGATGTACATCCGCATCGCCATGATGCCGCCGAAGAGCCCGACGACGAACGCGATGAAGACGACCTGGAGCCGCTTGCGGGCTGCCCCGACGAGGACGCCGATCGTCTCCCGTCCCGTATCGACAGCGCGGGCCGTGTCCTCGCTGATGACCCCCGAGTCGCTCATTTGTGTCCGGTAGCCGGTTTCCCATTATCAATCTTCCCGTCGGCACCCAAAAGAAAGCCTATAACGCCCGCGTCGCCAATCGTAGGCAGAGAATGGGAGACGCATCGGACGGGCCGTCCGACGATGGGCTCGACGGGGACGACACCGACGATATCGACGCCGAGGACGTCACCCACGCCGAGGACGTCGATGCCGACCCGATCGAACCGGCCGTCACCGACGTGAGCGGGGACGACGCGCCGGACACGGACCCCGATGGTGCGACGACCGACGCGGACGCCGAACCGACCAGCACGGGCGCGGAAGAAGACGACGACGATAGCTCCGACGCCGAATCGGCTGACGAAAGCGCGGAGCCGGCCGACGAAAGCACGGAGCCGGCCGAGATGGATGCAGAACCGACCGGCGATGGGAGCGACGACGAGTACGCCGATCCACCCGATTCCGTCCCCGACACCGGCGACCCGTCCGTCCCCGACGAGGTCCCCTCGGTCGAGGACGAGGGTGTCCCCATCGAAGAACATGACGGCGCGGCGGACGATGTGGAGCCCGTTCCGGCCGACGAGGTCGACGAGGGCGTGCTCGGCGAAGGCCCGTCGAGCGACGAGGAACAGCCGATCGCCGTCCACGTCGAGGAGATGGTGCGCCGTCTCGGCGTCGTCGTCCTCATCGCCGGCGTCGTCAGCGCACTCTGTTTCCCGTTCGGCGACACCCTCATCACCGTCATCTGGGACGGCGTCCTCCCGGCGAGTTCGACCGCCCAACCGCACATCTACGCGCCCCTCGAGCTCATCGTCACGCAGTTCAAGGTCGCGTCCATCGCCGGGGTCATCGTTGCACTCCCCGTCATCGTCTACGAGACGTACGCGTTCATGCGTCCGGGGCTCTACCCTCACGAGCGCCGCTACTACCTCGCCGCCATTCCCACCAGCCTCGTGCTCGCCGTCGTCGGCGTCGTCTTCGCCTACTTCGTCGTCGTCCCGAGCGTGATGTCGTACTTCCTCTACTACTCGACGAGCGTCGCGAACGCCGCGCTCGCGCTCGGCTCGACGTTCAACCTCATCCTCGTCCTGATGGCCTATCTCGCGATCGTCTTCCAGATCCCGCTGTTCGTCATGCTCGCGATCATGATGGGGCTGACCACGCGGCGGTGGCTCGCCGATCGGCGGCTCCTCTTCTGGGGGGCGTTCGCCGGCGTCTCCTTCCTCGCGACCCCTGACCCGACCGGCGTCGCGCCCGTCGTCGTCGCCGCCACCATGATTGTCCTCTTCGAGGGGACGCTGTTGCTCCTGCGGTGGACCGGGAACTGAACCTCCATCTTTTTCCGCGAAGGGGTCGCGCTCCGCGCGACCCTCGACGCGCAAAAACATGGGTGAAAAAGCCCGCGACGCTACGCGTCGCGGGGAATCGCGCTCACTACCGGGTCCTTCGGACCGCTCGTTCGCGCGAACATCCCCGTTCAGCACAGCCGCTATCGTAGCGACGCTGCTGTATCTAGATGTATCTGACCCCGTAGTTGCCCTGCTAGTACTCGTCATTGGGAGTTCGCTTGGCGTTAGTGCAATTCGGGTCGTGGGTTCTCGCTCAAATCGTTAGACTGCAAGTCTGCACCTAACGTCGCGGTCCGGTCTGCGGTCCAGCGTACTCGCGCGAAGCGGGAGTTTCACCGAGCGACGAAGTCGCTCGGCCTTTTTCACCCATGTTTTTGCCGCGAGCGGTTCGCCGCAGGCGAGCCCGAGCGGGAAAAAGATGGTTAGTCGTCCACGTTCGCCGTCCCGTTCGCCGGCGATACCGACCCCGTCCGGTACCTGTGCAGGTCCAGCGTCACATGCTACGACCACCTTTTGCCGGGGGCAAAAGCTGGACCAAAAGCCAGAGGGACCGACGGGTCTAGTCGTCGGTTTCCACCGTCCCGTTCGCCGGCGATACCGACCCCGTCCGGTACCCGTGCAGGTCCAGCGTCACATGCTCGAAGCCGACATCGCTGAGGTGCTCGCGAGCAGCTTCAGCGAACTCGGTCGTGAGTGCGACGTCGAGTTCGTCGGGCGCGACCTCGATGCGCGCGAGGCCGTCGTGGTCTCGAACGCGGAACTGCTCGAAGCCCCACGTACGGAGGAGTTTCTCGGCCTTCTCGACGCGCGAGAGTTTCTCCTCGGTGACTTCGAGCCCCGTCGGGATCCGCGAGGAGAGACACGCCATCGAGGGTTTGTCCGCGACGCTCAGGTCGTAGCGGTCGGCGATCTCGCGGACCTCCTCCTTCGTGATGTCGGCCTCACGCAGCGGCGAAGAGGCGTCGAGTTCCGCGACGGCCTGGAGGCCGGGACGGTGGCCCTCGCCCGGGTCGGAGGCGTTCGTGCCGTCGCAGACGGTGTCGATACCGAGGTCGCGCGCCGCCGAGAACATCTCGGAGAGGCGCATCGAACGACAGTGGTAGCAGCGCTCGCCGTCGTTCTGGACGAAGTCCGGGTCATCGAGCTCGCTGAACGAAACGAGCTCGTGACGGATACCGATCTCGTCGGCGACGCGCTTCGCGTCCGCGAGTTCGGCCTCGGGAAGTGTCTCGCTCTTCGCGGTACAGGCGACGGCGTTGTCGCCAAGTGCGTCGTGCGCGATTGCGGCGACGACAGCGGAGTCGACCCCACCGCTGAACGCGACGAGCACGCCGTCGCGCTCCGCGAGGGCGTCGCGAGCCGCGTCGAGTTTGGCCTCGACGGTCATACCCAACACATCCACGCGCCACCGACTTCCGTGTACCGGTCAGGGGAACCGTGGCGGACGTTTTAAGCGGGAGGAATGCATCGGAACGGCCGATGCCCGACATCGAAGACGTCGCGCGCTGGATCGGCGGGCGGGCCGTCTGGTGGTCGTTCGCGACGCTCGTACTGCTCGTTCTGACGCACGCGCTCGTCGGGACGAGCGGCACGTTCGGTGTCCTCGGAATTCCCGGCGGACTACTCGTCGACGCCGCGGCGCGGCCGTTCGACGCGCTCGGGATCCCGACAGCGGGCGGCGCGACGTGGACGCTCGGCCTCGCGCTCGCCTGCTACGTGCCCGCACTCGTCGTCGGGGCGGTACTGCGAACCGTTGGCGCGGCGTGGCGCTGGCGGAAGGCACTGCTCTACCCGGAAAGATACTCGCACTACTGAGGGCGAGGGCTTTTTTCCGATGCCGCGCGATTCACCGCCGATGGACTTGGAGGACGTGCCCGGCGTCGGCGCGAAGACGGCCGAGCGGCTCCGCGAGCTCGACGATCCGGCGGAAACGCTCGAACGCGGGGACGTGGCGGCCGTCGCGTCCGTTCCCGGTATCTCGACGGGACGCGCGGCGCACATCGTCCGCGGCGCGATCCGGGCGCGCCACGATGACCCCGGCGGCTTCCTCGCGACCGACCGCGCCCGCGAGGTGTACGACGCGGTGCTCGCGCTCTTACAGGATCGCGCGACGACGACATACGCGGAGCGCCGGCTCGCAACGCTCTATCCGACCGCGTCGGCCTCGCGCATCGCGGAAGTCTCGGCGTTCGCCGAGCGGGCGCGCGAGCGGACGGTCGATCCCGCGGTGACGGAGGCACTCGCCAACGTCGAACCGGTCGAGCGGCCGGACGACGTCACGGTACGGGATCGCTGTCTCGCGACCACGGACGCAGAGACGTATCGGGAGGCGACGGCGGCGTTCCCCGAGCTCCCGGTCGAGATCGTCGAAGACGCACGCGGGCTCGCAGACCTCTCGCGCGGCTACTCGTCCGTCATCGCGCTCGACGAGGCGTTCGCAGGTGTCACGATCGACGGGGACGTGACCGTCGATCCGAACGCCCTCGAGCATCCCGAGGAGCACGTTCCGGAGCGCGCGCTCGCCTTCTTCGCGACGAACCGGGCGTCGCTGCGTGCGGCCGCGGCCGTCCACCGGCGCGCGGCTGTCGAGGCCCCGATCGACCTCGACACGCTGGAGGACGCTCTCGGCGACCTCGGGGCGGACGGAAGCGTCGCGGGCGACGACGAACTGGAGCGGCTGAGCGTCGCCATCGACGATCTCGACGCCGCCGTCTCGACCGCCGAATCAGTGGCGAACAATCGGCTTCGGGAGGCGATCGAGGAGCGCGACGTCACCATCGAGGGCGCGGACCTCCTCTCGCTCGTCGAACGTGGCGCGGGCGTCGACTCGCTGCTCTCGCGCGAACTCGCCGACGAGTACGCGGCGGCGGTGACAGCGGCGCGCGACCACGTCGCGGACGCCCTCGCGCTCCGGGACGACGAGGCCGATCTCGCGACGCGGATCTTCGGCGACGAGCCGACATACCCGGTCGAGCGTCGCGAGGACGCCGTCTCCCGGCTCCGTGAGGAGCTCGTGGCCGAGCGTGACCGACGCGCGGCCAAGCGCAAACGCGATCTCGCCGCGCGCCTCGCCGACCTCCGGGCGGGCGCGAGCGACCTCGTGCGCGACGCCCTCGAGCTCGACGTCGAGCTCGCCGTCGCGCGCTTCTGCGAGGACTTCGACTGCACGCCCGCGGAGCGCGCCGGGGCGGGCTTCGCGATCGAGGGTGGGCGATCGCCGCTACTCGACGTGGCGTTCGAGGCTGTGGAGCCGGTCGACTACGGCGTCGACGGCGTTGCGCTCCTCTCCGGGGTGAACTCCGGGGGGAAGACGAGCACGCTCGACCTCGTCGCGGTCGTCGTCGTACTCGCACACATGGGCCTGCCGGTGCCCGCCGAGTCGGCGCGTGTCCCGGCCGTCGAGGAGCTGCACTACCACGCGAAAAGCCAGGGGACGCTCGACGCCGGGGCGTTCGAGGCGACGCTTCGGGACTTCGCGGCGCTCACCCGAGGCGCGGACGAGAAGTGCGTGCTCGTGGACGAGCTGGAGTCGATCACCGAACCAGGGGCGTCCGCGAAGATCGTCGCGGGCATCCTCGAAGAGCTCCACGGGGCGGGCGCGACCGGCGTCTTCGTCTCCCACCTCGCTGGCGAGATCCGCGACGCCGCAGCCTACGACGTCGACGTCGACGGCATCCGTGCGGTCGGATTGGCGGACGGCGAGCTCGTCGTCGAGCGCTCCCCGCAGAAGGACCTGCTCGCGCGCTCGACGCCGGAGCTCATCGTGGAGAAGCTCGCCGACGAGGCGGATGACGCGGCGTTCTACGAGGGGCTCCTGGAGAAGTTCGACGCCGGGGAGTGAGACGGGGCGGGAGGCGTGTGGGGGGCAGAGCACCCGGCCCCAGCGAAGGCTTATGTGGCGTGCGGACCCACGTCTCGGCGATGGCCGACGACTCGGGCGGGATGCTATCGTGGGACGAGTCGGTGTTCCGCGACGAGCACGTCTTCGAGATCGATTACGTGCCCGACGCCTTCCGTCACCGCGAGTCACAACTCCAAACCCTCCAGTACGCCCTCCGGCCCGCCGTCCGGGGAAATCGGCCGCTGAACGCCATGGTCCGCGGGCCGCCCGGCACGGGCAAGACCACGGCGATCCAGAAGCTCTTCGGCGAACTCGGCGGCCGCCCGGGCGTCCGACCCGTCCGCGTCAACTGTCAGGTGGACGCGACGCGCTACGGCGTCTTCTCGCGGGTGTTCCAGTCGATCTTCGACTACGAACCGCCCTCCTCGGGCGTGTCATTCAAGAAACTCTTCGGGCAGGTGGCGGATCGCCTCGTGGACGAGGAGGAGGTACTCGTCGTCGCGCTCGACGACGTCAACTACCTCTTCTACGAGAACGAGGCCTCTGATACGCTCTACTCGCTGTTGCGCGCCCACGAGACGCACCCGGGCGCGAAGGTCGGCGTCGTCCTCGTCTGCTCCGACACGGACCTCGACGTCATCGAGGCGCTCGACGGGCGCGTGCAGTCGGTCTTCCGTCCCGAGGAGGCGTACTTCCCCGTCTACGACCGCGAGGAGGTTGCGGACATCCTCGGCGAGCGCGTCCGCGTCGGCTTCCGCGACGGCGCGCTCCCGATGAACGTCCTCGATCGGGTGGCCGAGCAGACGGCCGAGGCGGGCGACCTCCGCGTCGGCATCGACATGTTGCGGCGCGCCGGCCTCCACGCCGAGTCGCGGGCCTCCGAGACGGTTGCGATCGAGGACGTCGAGGCGGTGAGCGAGCGGGCACGCAACCACCGGCTCACCCGCGATATCGAGACGTTGAGCGACGCCGAGCGCGAGCTGCTGGGGACCATCGCGGACCACGACGGCGGGCGGGCGGGCGACGTCTACGACGCGTTCGCGGACCGCACCGACCTCGGCTACACCCGCTACACCGAACTCGTGAACAAACTCGACCGGCTCGATCTCATCGACGCGCGCTACGAGAGCCTGGAGGGCCGCGGGCGCTCGCGGACGCTGACGCTCGCACACGACGCTGAGGCGGTCGAGCGGCGGTTGTAGGACGTCTCCGCGGCGCTTTTGCCCCGTCGGCCGTAGATGGCGGGTATGAAGCGTACCGGCGGGGGCGAGACGGCGAAACGACACGCTGGCGAGCGGGCCGCGGAAGCGATCGACGACGGTGACGTCGTCGGGCTCGGCACGGGGAGCACGGCGGCGCATGCGATCCGCGCGCTCGGGCGGCGCGTCGACGCCGGCCTCGACGTGACGGGCGTGGCGACGAGCTTCCAGTCGCGCGAGCTCGCCCGCGAGGTCGGTGTCCCGCTAACGACCCTCGACGAGGCCGGGAACGTCGATATCGCCATCGACGGGGCCGATCAGTTCGACCAGGAGACGGGCGCATTGATCAAGGGCGGGGGCGCGGCACACGCCCGCGAGAAGGTTGTCGACGCCTCAGCGGATCGGTTCCTCGTCGTCGCCGATCCAACGAAGGTCGCGCGGGGGCTGGACGCGTCGGTCCCGATCGAGGTGCTCCCGGCAGCGCGCCGACCCGTGGGGACCGAAATCGACGCGCTCGGCGGCGAGCCGACGCTCCGGCGTGCAGAACGGAAGGACGGCCCGGTGGTGACGGACAACGGGAATCTCGTGCTCGACTGTGCATTCGGCGCGCTCGCGAACCCGGGCGCGCTCGCTGCCGACCTCGCGAGCATCCCCGGCGTCGTCGCACACGGGCTGTTCGTCGACCTCGCCGACGCGGTGCTCGTTGGCACGGACGAGGATGTCGAGCGATACGACTACGCGGCTGAATAAACGAAGAGAATGGAGAGGTTACCTTACAGGTCGCGCGGCTGAACGGTCTTGCGACCGTTCTCCTCGGCGCGACGGGCGGCGTCGTCGAGGAGGTCCTCGACCTTCTCGTCGAGCGCATCGTAGAAGTCGGACGCGACGTTCTTCTCCTCGAGCGCTTCCTTCACGGCGGCCTTAACGATGAGGTCTGCCATACGGCGCTTGATTTACTTGCCTCGTTAATAAGGCTTCCCATGAACTGACGTGAGAGGGCTGTCTGTCCGGGGATCGGGAAGCGAAACCCATCTGTATTTGGGGGGCGACCGGTCGGATATGCGTGACGTGCTCGAACGGCTCGCGGCCGGCGAGCTGTCGGTCGCGGAAGCCGAGGCGGAACTCGCAGGCTACGCGACGACGGACGCCGGACGCTTCGACGCCGCCCGCGAGACCCGTCGCGGCGTCCCAGAGGCCATTTTGGCGGAAGGAAAGACCCCGGCGGAGGTGGGCGCGCTCGCCGCGACGGCAGTCGAGACGGCCGGTCGCGCGCTCGTTACGCGCGCGGACGGCGAACGTCGGGCCGCCGTGCAGGCGGCGATGGCGGAGGAGCATCCCGACGCCGACGTGACGGTGGACGAGCGCGCGCGAGTCGTCGTCGCCCACGCCCCCGAGTTCGAGGCCCCGGAATTGGACGCGACCGTTGGGCTCGTCTCCGCGGGGACGAGCGACGCCGTGCCGCTGGGCGAGGCGGACGCCGTCGCGACAGAGATGGGCGCGTCGACCGAGCGCGTCGAGGACGTCGGCGTCGCCAGTATTGCGCGCCTGCTCGATCGCACCGACGAGCTGCGCGCGTGCGACGTCGTCGTCGTCGCCGCTGGTCGCGAGGGGGCGCTTCCGACCGTCGTCGCCGGCCTCCTCGATGCGCCCGTGATCGGCCTCCCCGTCTCCACGGGATACGGCCACGGCGGGAAGGGCGAGGCCGCGATGCTCGGGATGCTCCAGTCCTGTACGGTTCTCTCGGCGGTGAACGTCGACGCAGGGTTCGTCGCGGGCGCACAGGCCGGCCTGATCGCCCGACGGATCGCGGCGGCGCGCGCGGAGTAGAGTGACGAGCGAAACGGTCAACCGCGATGGATGGTCACTGGGACGTATGCACTACGTCTACGTCCTCGAATGCACCGACGGGAGTTTCTACACGGGGTACACGACGGACGTCGAGCGGCGGGTGCGCGAGCACGACGCCGGCGAGGGCGCGAAGTACACGCGCGGGCGGACGCCGGTCGAACTCCGACACACCGAATCGTACGAGTCGAAGAGCGCGGCGATGAGTCGCGAATACGAGATCAAGCAGTTCTCGCGGGTCGAAAAAGAACGCCTCGTCGCGGACGAGTAGGCAGCCGAACGACCGGTCCACATCTTACGCGTTCGTGCGGCCCGCTCGGTCGCAGGGCTCTCTCGCGGTGTCTATTCGGGCTTCAGGCCCTCGTCCTGGACGCGCATCATCGCCTCACCGTCCGCGAGATTCGGCGCGTCGACGAGCCGGACGATCCGCTTATCGCCCTTCGACTTGCGGAGGTAGATGCGGAACGTCGAGGTGTGTCCGAGGATGTTGCCACCGATGGGCTTCGTCGGGTCGCCGAAGAACGAGTCGGGGTTCGACTGGACCTGGTTGGTGATGACGACGGCGGTGTTGTGGAGGTCGCCGATGCGCAGCAGGTCGTGGAGGTGTTTGTTGAGCTTCTGCTGGCGGTCGGCGAGCTCACCCCGACCGACGTACTCCGCGCGGAAGTGCGCGGTGAGCGAGTCGACGCAAAGGAGGCGCACCGGCCAGTCGGTGTCCTGGTTCTCCTGGGCGACTTCCTTCGCCTTCTCAGCGAGGAGGATTTGGTGGTTGGAGTTGAACGCCTTCGCGACGTGGATCTTCTCGAGGACGCGCTGGACGAGTTCGTCGAGATCGTCGTCGTTAGTCGGGTCGCCCTCCTCGATGTCGTGGAGCGCCATGGTGTCGGCGAGGACCTCGTCGTCGAGGCCGCGAACCATGTCGTCGATCCGCTCGGGGCGGAAGGTGTCCTCGGAGTCGACGAACACCGCCGACCCCTCCAGTCCGCCGTGTTCCTTCGGGAGCTGGACAGTGACCGAGAGCTGGTGGGTCACCTGTGATTTGCCGGCCCCGAACTCGCCATACACCTCGGTGATGGACTGGGTTTCGACGCCGCCACCGAGAAGCTCGTCGACCTCGGGGACGCCCCAGGTGAGCTTCCCGATCTGTTCGCGGCGTTCGAGGACGTCCGTCCCGCTCTCGAAGCCGCCGATATCTGCGTGTTCGCGGGCGCTCTGGATGATGTCGCCGGCACTGGACTCGCCGACGTCGCCGGTGTTGGAGAGTTCGCCGGGGCTCGCAACGGCGATGCTCTGGAAGGAGTCGTAGCCGGCGTCGCGGAGCTTCTCGGCGGTCGCAGGGCCGACGCCGGAGAGCTCCTCGAGGTCTACTTCAGGCATATACACCACCGTTGTTCGGCCGTGGGGATAAACCCTCGTACACAGCAGGGTGAAAGTGAAATTGCGAGACGTGGAGGCGTCGCTCGGTGTGGTGAGGCGCACGTTCAAGCGAGAAGAGCAGATCCGCTACTCCCAAGGATGGCCACTGGGAGCATCCGGCCAGAGGGGGTACCAGTACGACGTGTCGTCCTCGACGTCGAGTTCGCCGTCGAGGACCGACTGGAGGGTGAGTTCGGCGCTCGAATCGCGCTCGTGGTCGCCGGCGGGCGCGAAGGGATAGAAGGAGCCACGCTTGAACGAGTAGATCCAGTAGACGGGACGCCCGCCATCGAGCGGGTCGAACGCGAAGACGGCGGCGAGGAGGCGATCACCGTAGCCGCGCTCGACGAGCGTGTCCGCGGCGACGTAGAGTTCGGTCGTGAGGTCCGTGATGTCGTCGCGCTCGACGACCGCCCATGTGTAGCCGTGGTCGTCCGTGCGGATCTCGCTGAATCCGCCGCCCTCCAGCACGTCCTCGACGTCGCGGAGCGTACTCTTGAAATCCGTGGAATCCATCGCGGAGAGACAGAGTCCCGCGCGCTCGCCGGGCGCGTAGTCGAGGTCCGCCACCATCGTCACGGAGGCGCTGTTCAACTGGAAGAAATCCTCCGGGTCCGCGGGTCGCGTCGCGTCCGCCTCGGCGCTGATCCCGAGGACGTCACGAACGGTGCTGAGGAGGCCCATCTACGCGCTCGACCTCGTCTCCATCTCGCGTTCCAGCGCGCGGAGGCGCTCGACGCGTTTCTCGGTCGACGGGTGCGTGCTGAACAGGCGCGTGAGCGTCCCGCCCGACAGGGGGATGATGAAGAACGCATTCATCTCGGCCTGCTCGCGCATGTCCTCCGTCGGCACGCGGTCCATCCGGCCGTCGATCTTGAGGAGCGCGGAGGCGAGCGCCGCGGGGTTGCCGCAGATGAGCGCGCCGCCACGATCGGCCGCGTACTCCCGATAGCGGCTGAGAGCGCGGATGAGTAGGTAGGAGACGATCCAGACGACGAGCGAGACGACGATAGCGACCCACACCGGCGCGGCGTTCCGATCGCGGCTGTTGCCCCCGAAGAGCCATCCCCAGCGGACGATGACGAACGCGATCGTCGAGAGGAACGACGCGACGGTCATCACGGCCATGTCGCGGTGTTTGACGTGCGCGAGCTCGTGTGCGAGGACGCCCGCGAGCTCCTCGTCGTTCAGCGTGTCGAGTAAGCCGGTCGTCACGCAGACCGCAGCATGATTCTTCGAGCGTCCCGTCGCGAAGGCGTTCGGGACCTGCGAGTCGATGACGGCGACGTCGGGCTTCGGGAGGTCCGCACTCTGCGCGAGTCGCCCCACCGTCCCGTGCAGGTGGGGGTATTCGTCCTCCGAAACCTCGCGCGCGCCCATGCTCCAGAGCGTAAGGCGGTCGCTGAAGAAGTACTGAACGAGCGAGAACCCCCCGATGAACAGCGCCATCAGGAGAAGCCCGCCGCCGAGATACATGACGAGCGCCCCCGCGAAGACGAGGTAGAGGACGAAGAGGAGGACCATCGTGAGGACCATCCGGGCCCGGAGGCCCCAGTCCGTGTTCCACTCCATACCGGGAGTTGGCGGTGTGAGACTAAAAGCCGTCCCCACGGTGGGGCGACGGCCGTGCACGAACAGCCAACACGGCGAGCACGCGACGAAGGACCGAGTTTAACCGTTCTCGCGCCGTATTCGGGCCCAACATGAGCGATGCCGCTTTCTGCCCGCGCTGTGGCGATCCCGTCCCGGAGGGAGCGACGGGACACACTCGCCGCGAGCGCGCGCTCTGCAACGACTGCTACTTCGAGGACTTCGAGCTCGTGGATCGCCCCGAGCGCGTGGAGGTGACGGTCTGTGCGCACTGCGGGGCCGTCGATCGCGGGCGGCGCTGGGAGGACGTCGGCGCGCGCGACTACACGGACATCGCCATCGAGTCCGTCTCGGAGGCGCTCGGCGTCCACGTCGAGGCCGAGGACGTCTCGTGGGGCGTCGACCCCGAGCAGGTGGACGAGACGACGATCAAGATGCACTGTCAGTTCTCCGGCGTCGTCCGGGGCGAGCCACGCGTTGAGGAGTTCACCGTCCCCGTGAAGATCGCGAAACAGACCTGCCAGCGCTGCGGGCGGATCGCGGGCGACTACTACGCGAGCGTCGTGCAGGTGCGCGCCGTCGGCGATCGCACGCCGACGAGCGAGGAGACCGAACGCGCCCGCGAGATCGCAGAGGAGATCACCGGGTCCATGGAGGCCACGGGCGACCGGAGCGCCTTCGTCACCGAGGTCACGGAGAAGCCGGAGGGCCTCGATCTGAAGCTCTCCGACACCAAGATCGGCAAGAACGTCGCGCGTAAGCTCACGGAGGAGTTCGGCGGGGCGTACGACTCCTCGGAGACGCTCGTGACGGAGGACGAGGACGGCAACGAGGTCTATCGAGTGACGTTCGCGATCCGTCTACCCGAGTTCGTCCCCGGCGACGTGATCGATCTCGCGGACGACGACGAGGGACCGGTGCTCGTGCGCTCCGTGCAGGGGAACCTGAAGGGCGTACGCCTGACGACTGGCGAACCCTTCGAGGCGACCCACGAGGTCGGCGACGCCCCGGACGCCCGGAAGCTCGGGACGCGCGCGGACGCGGCCGAGACGACGCTCGTCGCCGTCGAGGACG
The DNA here is from genome assembly GCF_039520965.1 of Halarchaeum salinum. Lineage (NCBI taxonomy): Archaea > Methanobacteriati > Methanobacteriota > Halobacteria > Halobacteriales > Halobacteriaceae > Halarchaeum > Halarchaeum salinum. The sequence continues at coordinate 33,189 of NZ_BAAABL010000033.1, read as the reverse complement.
CGAATGCCGTCCAGGTGCTCGACCCCGAAACGTACGCCTCGGTGACGGTCGCACGCCCCGACTACCTCGACACGGACGACGCCGAGGTACCGGTGCTGAAGTCGCGGGCGGGTATCCACGTCCTGCCGTCGTGAACGCGCTCGCAGTCGTCGTCCCGAAGGCGGAGACCGAAGCGAAACTCGACAGTCTCGACGCCGAGGGCGTCTACGACGACGCCCGAAAGATCCGGGAGCACGACGCCGATCGGATCGAATTACCCGTGCTCGCCGAGCCGCGCGCCACGACGTTCGACGCGCTGATCGAGCAGGACGATCCTGCCGTTCGGACGGCCGGTCTCGACGACTACCTCCGCGAGCGTGGATGGGACGAGGACGCAGTAGCGAATGCACCGTCGTCGTGGGCGGTCGTCGGCGATGTCGTCCTCGTCGCGTTCCCGGACGGGTACGACGAGGCGGAGCGAGCGGCGATCGGCGAGGCGCTGCTCGACCTCCACGGCGAGGCCGAGACGGTGCTCGCGCGCGAGGGCATCGCGGGCGAGGCGCGCGAACCCGACGTGACGGTCGTCGCCGGGAGCGGCGACACCGAGACGATCCACACGGAGCACGGCACGAAGTACGCCCTCGATCTCGCTGACGTGATGTTCGCGCCGGGCAATCAGGCCGAGCGCGCGCGGATGGGCGCGGTCGTCACCGAGGGCGAGCGCGTCCTCGACATGTTCGCCGGAGTGGGTTATTTCGCGCTCCCGATGGCGCGCGGGGGGGCCGACGTGGTGGCGGTCGAGCAGAACCCCGCGGCCTTCCGCTACCTCGCGGAGAACGCACAGCTGAACGGTGTCGCGGACCGCGTCGAGTGCGTCCTCGGTGACTGCCGGGAGTACGCGAGCGACGAGCCGGTCGATCGCGTCGTTATGGGGTATTACGACAGCCTCGGGGGGTACGGCGCGGACGGCGAGAACGACGATCACCGGAGCGACTACCTCGCGGCGGCGTTCGACGCCCTCGACGGTGCGGGGACGATCCACGTCCACACGACCTGCCCCGAGGGGCAGTACCCCGAGCGGTCGGTGGAGCGACTCCACGCGATCGCCGACGAGTACGGCGTGGCGGTGGCGAGCGTCGAGCCACGCGTCGTGAAGTCGCACAGCGAGGGCGTCGTCCACGGCGTCCTCGATACGGTGATCGACGATGGGTGAGGGCGAGCACCACGTCTGGCTGGCGCTCCTGCTCGTTCTGCTCATCGTGGTCGCGACGGTCGCGTGGGCGCTTGGATAGGTCCGCCCCGACCGCTTTTAGGGATCAGGGACCAACGCGACGCCATGGAACGCCAACAGATCATCGCGTTGTTCCTCGCCGCCCTAATGTTGTTCTCGACCGTCGCGTACGTCGCGTCGTCGATCTAGTCGGTATCCCAGACGTCCGCCATCGGGCTGTGCCGCTCGGCGTCGTCCGCGTCGCCGGCGTCGTCGCTGGAGTCAGACGACGTGCGTCCCCCGCCGGCCCCCCGACCCCCGTTTCGGGTGGAATCGGCGTCCCGTGGGGGGGTCGGCGCGCCGGGCGAGACGTTCGCGGTGGCGGCGTCAGCATCGAGCGTGGGGAGGTCGGGCGTCGTCATGCGGTCGACCTGCTCGCGGAACCACGGGGGCATGTCGGTCCGCGCACGCTCGAAGACGTCGAGCACGGAGTCGTCGGCGATGTAGGTCGCGCCGTGGTCGTCGGGGGCGCGGACGACGCGGCCGGCGGCTTGGATGACGGTGCGGAGCGCGCTGCGGTAGTACCACGCCCACTGGCCGTCTTCGAGGCGGCGCGCGACGCGCGAGTCGTTCGTGTTGAGGAACGGGGCCTTACAGAGCAGCTGCCAGCGCGCGAGCTCCCCCTCCAGGTCGAGGGCTTCCTCCATCTTCACTGAGAGGAACGCCTCGGGCTCGTCGCTCGCCTTCCACGCCTCCAGATCGGCGTCGCGCGTGTCACTCCCGTGCGCGCGGACGCGATCGGCGACGCCGAGCGCCTCGAGCTCGTCGACGAGCGCCTCCTGGATCGCGTAGGAGTGACAGTGGACGATCCCCTTCTCGTCGGGGTGGGCGGCCATGATCCGCGCGAGGGTGCGCGCGACCTTCGGGAGGGTTTCGTCGCGCTCCTCGTAGGTCATCTTCCCCTGCGTCACGTCGTAGAGCGGCCGGTTCTCGACGGGGAAGGTGTGTTCAACGTCGACGAGCGCGACGTTGGCGGGGTCGAGGCCGACAGCGCGGCAGAACGACGCCTTATCGAGGATGGTTGCGGAGAGGAGCGCGAAGCGGTTCGCGCGATCCCAGACGGTGTGCTGGAGGTATCGAGCGGGGTTCATCGGTTTGGCCGTGATGGTGCCGTCGGCGGCCTGATCGACGACCCACGTCGTCGCGGACTCGGGGTCGCGGTAGTCCTCGGCGAACCACGACGCCTCGCTGATGAGTTCCTGTAGCGCGTCGCGTTCGGCGGCCTCCTCTGCGTCGAGTTCGTCCGCGCCGAGCAGTTCGTCCTTGCGCGATTCGCAGGTCGAGACGAGCGTGTCGGTAAAGCGGGCGGCCGCCTCAGCACCGTCGATATCGGGGACGCGGAGGTCGTCCCACACCGGTACCGTTCGGGGGCCGAGTTCGACCGTCGCGTACATCTCCGCCCACTCGGCGAGCCCGTGGGCCTCGTCGATGACGCCGACGTCGCGCATGCGGAAGACCTCGGAGCCCGCGGTACGCATGAAGTACGCGAGTGTCATCGCGGCGTGCGAGCGCGCGGAGGCGACGGCGCGCGCCGAGAAGTATGGACAACGGTGTTTGACGGCACAGTCGTAGCCGCGCTCGCGGGCGCACGGCGCGCGATCGACGGGGGTATGCTCCTCGTCGGGCAGGATGCAGGTGTAGTTGTTCTTCCCGCGGATCACTTTGAGGTCGTCGAGCAGGTCGTCCTCGGCGACGTCGTCGAGCTGCGAGACCTGCGGCGTCGTGTAGTACGCGCCGGTCGCCTGGTGCGGGTCAGCCTCGTCGACCGTGCGCGCACAGCCCATGATCGCGCGGGCGATGAGCGACTTGCCAGAGCCCGTCGGCGCGCGCACGAGGACGACGTCGTTGCCGGCCGCGAACGCGTCGCGGACGTCGGCGAGCGCGCGTTCCTGCGCACCCCGATAGGTGGGTGCGGGGAACTCGTCGTGGATGCGCGCCGGGTTCACTGCCTGATCCTGACGCCGTCGCGAGGCTTAACCCCCGCGCTCGCCCCCGCCGCGTCCATCACTCCTCGACGATTTCGCGAACGTCCGCCCGCGTCGGGTCCTCGGGGAGTTTCTCGATACAGTCGAAACAGAGGAAGAACTCGCTTCCGTCATCGAGTTCGAGCGTCAATCCGCCGGGGCCGGCCTTCTCCAGCGAGCCGAAATCCCAGAAGTCACCGACCCCACCGGGAATCTCGACGTGCGTCCCGCAGGCGTCGCAGCGTCGCTTGCTCATGCGACTGCTCGGAACGCCGGCCCCTTCGCCCTGTCGGGGAGCCGCGTCGCTGGCGGCGATAGTGTCGGAACGGTCCGGGCGGCGGGAGCCCCGTCGCCCGGTCGGGGAAAAAGGGGTCTCAGTTTCGTTGCTTCATCTGCTTGAACTGGTCGAGCAGCGCGTCGGCGGACTCCCCCGAGTCGTAGGTGATCGACCCGTGGTACTCGGTCCGATCGTCGTCCACGCTGAGGTCGACGTCGGCGTTCTTGCGTTCGCGGCGCTCGTGTTCTTCCTCGTCGTATGATCCAATCGACATGGTACCTATACCCATGCGTACTTCACCCACCCTAAAGAGGGTATCGGAGGGTGGCAAAAATATCGACGGCCGCTTAGAACGAGACCGGCTCGGGGCCGTCGACGCCCATCGGGGTCGGGTCGCGATCCGAGTAGCCGACGCGGCCGATCGCGTCCTGCCCGACCGAACCGTACACCGCGTGGACCGCGGCCGTCGCGTTCTCGAACTCGTCGTCACCCGTCCGTTCGAGGACGTCGCCGAGTCGTTCCTCGCCCGTTGGGTGTTCGATACGCACCTCCCCGTAGGTCGCTCGTAGGTCCGCTGTGGTCGCCGGGTAGGTCGCGTTTTCGAGCAGGTCAGTCGCCGTTCGGAGCGTCATCACAACTGTATCTGTCGGGGACAATCATTATGAAAGTTGTGAGGGAGTTGTTAGCACGGACGACCGCCACGTTTCTTCCCGCGTTCGCCCGTAGAGAGGGGTGTGCCCTACGCCGACCTCCACGCACACACGACGGCCTCCGACGGGTCGATGACGCTCGACGAGGTCGTCGACGCCGCCGACCGTGCCGACGTCGCGGCTGTTGCCGTCACCGACCACGACACCATTCATCCCGAGCTGCACGCGCCGCTGACCGAACGTGACGACGTCGAGTTCGTCCGCGGAATCGAGTTGCGCGTCGAGACATCAACCGAGCGCGTCGACCTCCTCGGCTACGGTGTCCGCGAGACGCCGGCCCTCAGTGAAGAACTCGACCGCCTCGGGCGCGATCGAATCGAGCGCGGACGGCGGATCGTGGAAAACGTCGAAGCGCGCCTCGGCGTCGATCTCGACGTCACGGTCGGACCGGGATTCGGCCGTCCTCATGTCGCGCGCGCCGTCGTTTCCCACCCCGGCACCGCGTACGACGACGTGAGCGCAGTGTTCGACGACCTCATCGGCGAGGACGCCCCGTGCTACGTCGCCCGCGACGTGCCGTCGTTCGAGCGCGGCCGCGACCTCCTCATCGAGGCCTGCGGGGCCGTCGGGCTCGCCCACCCGCTCCGGTACGCCGCGCCGGACGCCGCGCTCGCGCACTGTGCGTCACTCGACGCCGTCGAAGTCCACTATCCGTACGACCGGCCCGTCGGGCACGACGCGGACGATCACGTCGACGGCCCCGCGCGCGTCCAACGCGCCGTCGACGAACACGACCTGCTCGCGCTCGGCGGAAGTGACGCCCACGACGACACGCTGGGCGTCACCGGCGTCGACCGCGGCGAATATCGCCGTCTCCGGCGGCGTATCACGGTATGAGCCGGCCGCGGGCTTAAGGTGCTACGGCACCGACACCCGTGTATGCGCTGTCACTACTGTGACCGGAGCGCCGACGTCTCCGTCGACAAGTCCGGCGTCCGCGTCGGGCTCTGCGAGGAGCACTTCCAGGAGCGCCTGGATGAACTCGCGGATTCGGAGGCGCTCTCACGGCTCCGGGAGCAACTCGACATCGACCGGGCCTGACACCGACACGGCAGCTGGCCCGCTCGCACGAACGCCGAGGCGAGGGTCCATCGTTCGTCGCTTTTCACCGTTCGCTCGTTCCGAGCCTTCGCTATCGCTTACGCGCGTGTACTCACGGGTCACTTCGCTCGCCGTTCATTCGTTCCGAGCCGTCGCTACCGCTCAGGCTCGTGTACTCACGTCTCGACTCACACCGTTCGTCTCGGCGTTCGCTCATTCCGAGCCGTCGCTACCGCTCAGGCTCGTGTACTCACGTCTCGACTCACACCGTTCGTCTCAGCGTTCGCTCATTCCGAGCCTTCGCTATCGCTCAGGCTCGTGTACTATCCACGTCGATCGCATCCACCGGACAGACGTCGACACAGAGCATACAGTCGATACACTGCGTCTCGTTTGCGGGGTCTGCCTTCCGCTCGCTCGTCGGATGTCCGGGCGTCTCCACCCACTCGAAGACGTCCACCGGACAGTCCTCGATGCAGACGCCGTCGGCGTCGCAGATGTCGAAGTCGACGGCGACGTGCGTACCGTGGATCCCCAGTTTCTCGGGTTCCTCGACGGGCCCCCAGACGTCGTGACCCTCGTGTTCGTCCACGACCTCCCGGTTCTGATCGAAGTTCGGGTCGATAGCCATACACGAACGGTGTCGCGCCGTGCGTTTAAACGACGGGGACCGGCCGTCGCACGGATCGAGAACGACCGAGGCCGGCAGTTTTGAGGCGACGGCGTCCCAACCACCGCGTATGCACACCGTCTCGCTTGCCGACCAGCACAGCCGGATGGGCCCGGCGTCCACCGTCTACGCGCTCACGGACGCCCTCGGCGCGTCCGACCTCGCACTCAACTACTACGAACTCGAGCCCGGCGAATCGACCGCCTACGGCTATCACAGCCACGAGAACCAGGAGGAGATTTTCTACGTCCAGTCGGGCGAGCTCACCTTCCGGACCGCAGACGACGACGTCACCGTCGGGGCGGGCGAACTCGTCCGCTTCGGGCCGGGGGAGTTCCAGCGCTCGCGCAACACCGGCGACGAAACCGCCGTCGTGCTCGCGATGGGCGCACCGCAGGACGCCGGCGAAACCGTCACGCGCCGCGAGTGTGCGGACTGCGGCGGGGAGACCCTCCACGAAGTCGAACTCGGCGACGACGGCGACGAGGTCCTCGTCCGCTGTCGGGACTGTGGCGAGATCACGGGGCGATACGAATGACGCGCGACGACGGGGAAGGGGCGTCGCGGAACGAGCGAGCGGCGACCGTCGAGGGCCGCGGGGACGCGAACGCCGCGATCACGGAGGGCCGCGAGCCGCGCACTGACGGAGGCGAGCACCCACCGCGGATCGTCTACGACGACGACTGTGGCTTCTGTACCTGGTGCGTCGAGCGCGCGCTGGATCGCGGCGACTTCGAGCCCGTGGGCTTCTCGGAGCTCACACCCGATCAGCGCGCGCGCCTTCCCGACGGGTACGAAACGTCGACGCATCTCCTCACCGACACGGCCGCTTACTCCGCGGGCGAGGCCGTCGAGCAGGTGCTCGTCCGACTCTACCCCGAACTAGAGCCGCTCGTCGACGAGCTCCGTGAGTTTGAGACGTATCGGAAGATTCGCGAAGGGCTCTACCGATGGGGCGCGGATCGCCGGAGCTGGTGGGGGAAGATCGTGCGCTCCTGTCCGCCGGCGCGTCAGCCCGACGAGCGGGAGTAAGCGATCGGGAACGGGGTGTTAGTCCGCCGCGGGGGGCGCGTCGCCCGCCGCGAGCTCACAGAAGTTGTCGAAGAGTCGCTTCGCCTCGCAGGCCGCCTGATACTGCGCGGTGTCGATGTCCGCGAGCACCTCGGATTTTCGCTCGTCGTCGAGGTCGTCCTTGCGCTGAGTGACGCGTTCCGCGGTTCGAGTGTCGTACTCAGGGTGGAACTGGACGCCGTAGGCGCTCCCGCGGCGGAAGGCGTGGACGCCGTACTCGTTCTCGGCGAGGAGGTCCGCACCCGGCGGGAGCTCCGTCACGGCGTCCGAGTGCGTCGTGAACACCGTGAACTCGGTGTCGACGCCGTCGAAGAGCGGATCACTCCCGTCGTGCGCAACGGTTCGATAGCCGATCTCGTACTCGTCCATGCCCTCGACGGCTCCGCCAAGCGCCTCGGCGACGAGCTGGTGGCCGAAACAGACGCCGAGCACCGGGAGCCCCTGCTCGTCGGCATTCGCGACCCACTCGCGGGTCGGCGCGATCCACCCCTCCTCGTCGTCCCAGTACACCGAGGACCGCGAGCCCGTGACGATCACGGCGTCGAAGTCGTACGAGTCAGGGAGTTCGCCGCCGGCGACGTGGAACTCGACGAGGTCGGCGTCGACCTCACGCCGGAAGTTCCGCGCGGTGTCCGCAGGGTCGTGGGCGGCGTTCAGGAGCGCGACGCGGAGCGACTGCATGGTCGTGTGAAGCGCGCCGAGCCCGAAAAGGGTTGTCGCTAGTCCGGGTATCGCCGCGACCGCGGACGCCGCCGGTAGCCGTCTACCAGCCGGCTCAGGCCGCGAGGGCGTCGCGAAGGAAGTCGGGCGCAGCATCGAGGGCGTCGTCGACCGCGTCCGCGTTAGGGCCGCCACCCTGCGCGAAGTCGGCAGGGCCGCCACCGCCGCCGCCGACCATCGACGCGAGTTCGCCGACGACCTGCCCGGCGTTCACCGGCGCGCCGTCGGGGACGCCGACGACGAACTGCGCGCCGTCCGCCCCGGAGCCGACGACCGCGATCTTGCCGTCCTCGACGAGCGCGTTCGCCGTCGCGCGCAGTTCGTCCATGTCCGCATCGACGCGCTGGATCACGGCCGTCCACTCGCCGACCTTGACCGCCTCGCCGCCGCCACCGCCGGACGCGCGGGCCTCGGCGAGCTGCTCTTTGAGCTCCTCGATTCGCTTGCCCCGCTCCTTCCACTCGGTAAAGAAGCGTTCGGCGGTCTCGGGGACTTCGGGGGGCGCGACGTCGAAGGTGTCCGCGGTCTCGCGGAGGTAGTCCTCCTGCGACTGGTCGTGTTCGAGCGCGGCGATCCCCGCCGCGAACGTGATGCGCTCGACGCCGTCCTGGATGCGCTCCGTGTTCAGAATCCGAATCGAGCCGATGTCGCCCGTGCGCTTGACGTGCGTCCCCGCACACGCCTGGACGTCCTCCGCGACGTGGATCAGCCGGATGTTCTCGCCCGGCGGGATCCCGCCCTGATAGAGGTCGAAGCCGTGCTCGGATTCGGCCTCGTGGCGGTGGGGCCACTCCTGCTCGACGGCGGTGTTGTCCGTTACGATCTCGTTCGCCACGCGCTCGATGGCCTTCACCTCGTCGCGCGAGATCCGATCGTAGTGGCTGATGTCGATCCGCGAGGAGTCCGTTCCCTTCTGTGCGCCCGCCTGCCGGACGTGCGAGCCGAGCACCTCGCGGGCGGCGTGGCCGATTACATGCGTCGCCGTGTGGTGTTGCATCAGCCGGCGGCGACGCGACATGTCGATCTGCCCGCGCACGAACTCGCCCTTCCCCGGGTTCTCGTCCGTCCGGTGGAGGGCGACGCCGTCGCGCATCTGGACGTCCGTCACCTGTACCGTCTTGTCGTCCGTCGAGAGCGTCCCGTGGTCGGCCGGCTGGCCGCCGCCCTCCGGGTAGAACATCGTCTGATCGAGGACGACATCGTACGCCGGGCCACCGTCCTCGCCCTCCCCCTCACGTTCGAAGACGTCGAGCACCACGGCCTCGAACTCCGCTCTGTACTGATCGTCGTAGTAGAGCTCCTCGGTGTCCGGGAGGTCCTGGAGGCGATCGTCCGTCTCCTCGGTCCCCTCGAAGGCCTCACCGGAGTCGTGGCGGGACGCGACGAGCGAGTAGAAGTCGTCCGGCTCGTCCACCTGTGCGCCGACGTCCTCCGCGATCTCCGTCACCATGTCCGGCTGGAGGCCATGGCTGTCGTAGAACTCGACGAGCTGGCTCGCCGGGATCGGCTCACCGCGCTCGGCGTACTCCTCCGCGAGCTGCTCGACCTTCCGGGAGCCGCGCTCCAAGGTCTCCTCGTACTTGCGAACCTCTGAGCGGACGATGTCGCGGATCGTCTCGCGGTTCTCGTAGTCGAGGCGTTCGGCCTGCCGATCGACGAGGTCGTCGAGGTGGACGTCCGCGTCCACGTCGTCCACGAGGCGCGCGGTGCGCCGGAGCACCATCCGCGCGAGGTAGCCCGTCCCGACGTTCGAGGGGACGATGCCGTCGCCGAACATGTACGCGAGCGTGCGAACGTGGTCGGCGATCGCGTAGATGTCCTCGAGGGGCCGCATCAGCTCGTGGAGGCGCTCGGTCTCGACGCCGAGTTTGTCGGCGATGTTGTCGCGCGCCGCGTCCATGTCCTCCGCCTCGTCGATGTCGAGGTGGCCCGCGAGCTTCGCCGCGCGGTGGATCAGCTCCTCCTCCTCCTCGGTGTGGTCGATGGCCGCCGCGTCCTTCAGATAGGCGATGGCGTCGGGGTAGACCGCCTCGTACACCGTCGGCGTCCCCTGCGAGACCCACGTCCAGCGCTCCAGACCGTACCCCGTGTCGACGATGTACGTGTCCATCGGCGCGTACGTGTTCCCGTCCTTCAGCTCGTACTCGCCGTCGGGGTCCTGCTCCATCGACATGAAGACGAGCGTCCCGAGCTCCGCGCCCTTGTAGATGACCTCGAAGGCCGGTCCGGCGTTCCCGCCGCCGACCCACGGATCCTCGATGTACGTGATCTCCTCGGGGTCCGCGCCCATGTCGACGAAGAACTCGTCGCAGTACGCAACCGTCTCCTCCTTCCAGTAGACCTCACCCTCGTATGCGTACTCGTCCTCGGCGTCCTCGCGGGCGTTGAACGCCGTGTGCGACATCATCTCGAACGCCATCGTGTGCCGGCCCGTCTTCCCGACGTTGTCGATGTCCTGCATCCGGATGCAGGGCTGGCTGATCGTCAGGGGGTTCGCCGGCGGCGGCGTCTCACCGGACGTGACGAGCGGCTGGAAGTCGTAGATGGAGGCCTGCGTCAGCAGGACGTCGTCGCGCCACCGATTCGCCGCGACCGGATACGGGTCGATCCGCTCGTGATCGTGGTCCTCGAAGAAGGAGAGGAAGCGCTCGCGCATCTCGCCGAGATCGTACTCCGCGTCGAAGCCCGGGTCGTCGATGAACCCGTAGTCCTCACAGGGCGGCTCCCCGCACGTCTCCCGGTCCAGGTCGCGGGTCCAGAAGTGCGCGCCACACTCCGTACACTGCCCGCGACGGAACCCCTCCTCCTCGAAATAGTCGAGGCGGTACTCCGCTTCGAGGTCGCTCATTGCGTCTTTCTGGCCGACCGAACGGCAAAACGTTTCCGCACGACCTTTTGCAGCGCGCGCTACGCGCGCTTGCAAAAGCTCGACCAAAAGCCTGCATCGGGCCTACGGCCCCTCCTCGGCCTCGCGCTTCGCGCGAGTGATACCGCTCGCTCGCGGACGCGAGCCCGCACAGCACGGTTCGCCCGCTATCGGCGAGGCTCGACCGATCCGGCGAGGAACTGAACGCAACAGCGCAGATGGCCAACCAGATCTTGATTACACAGAATCGAGGAGAAAGCCCCGTGCTTTTGCGCCGCGCGCGCCTATTCGTGCGTATGGCTCGAATGATCGACGGGGAGTGGCGCTACGACGTCGAGCAGATACAGAGCGACGAGGAGGGGGAGTTCGAGCGCGACACGACATCCTTCCGGGAGTGGATCGCGGGGACGCGACGCGGCCCCGGCGACATCGTCGAGGACGGCCCCGAACCGGAGGCCGGGCGCTACCACCTCTACGTCTCCTACGCCTGCCCGTGGGCGCATCGGACGCTCTTCACGCGCGCCGTGAAGGGCCTGGAGGACGTCATCAGCGTCGACGTCGTCGATCCCGTGCGGAAGAACGAGGGGTGGGAGTTCGCCCCCGAGAAGCCCGGCTGTACCGAGGAGAGCCAGTACGGCTTCGACTACCTCCGCGAGATCTACGCCGAGGCCGACGAGAACTACACGGGCCGCGTCACGGTGCCCGTCCTCTGGGACAAAGAGGAGGAGACCATCGTGAACAACGAGTCCGAGGAGATCATGCGGATGCTCGACAGTGGGTTCGACAGGACCGGAGAGGAGCGAAGCGACGATACGGTCGAGTCGGGAACGCGAAGCGATCCCGGCGCGATCGCCGAGAACGACGTCGACCTCTACCCCGAGGGCTATCGCGCGGAGGTCGACGACGTCATCGACGAGATCTATCCCGTCATCAACAACGGCGTCTATCGGGCGGGCTTCGCGACGTCACAGGACGCCTACGACGAGGCCGTCACGGACCTCTTCGACGCGCTTGATCGGTGGAACGAGCGCCTCGCCGACCAGCGCTACGCCGCCGGTGACCGGCTCACTCTCGCCGACGTCGCGATGTTCACGACGCTCTACCGCTTCGACGAAGTGTATCACACCCATTTCAAGTGCAACGAGAAGCCGATCGCGGACTACGATCACCTCTGGCCGTACCTCCGCGAGCTCTGCCAGCTCCCGGGCGTCGAGGCGACACTCCACATGGACCACGTAAAGAACCACTACTACCGAAGCCACCCGGACGTCAACCCCTCGACCCTCGTGCCGGTCGGCCCCGATCCGGACTTCTTCGCGCCGCATGGTCGGGACGACCTACCCGGCGGGCCGCCCGCCGATCTCGCGTAAGGCCGGCTACTCGCCGTCGGCTTCGAGCACGACCGACGCCAGCAGCGCTTCGAGTTGCACCTGCTGCGTGGACCGTTTTCCGACTCGGGTCGCGTCGCGACCGCTCGCCGCAAAACCCTCCGCGAAAAAACCGCGAGCGGCGTTCACCGCTCGCTACTCGTCGCTCTCGCTCTCCAGCGCGACCGACGCCAGCAGCGCTTCGAGTTGCACCTGCTCGTTCGCGCCCTCGGCGATCCGATAATCGGCCTCGCCGATGCGGTCCATGAGGCGCACGGCCTGTTTCTCCGCGAGGTCGAACTCCCAGACGGAACGGTGCAGTTGGTCGATAATGTCGCCGCCAGCGAGGCCGCGCTCGCTGAGGAGGTCGTCGAGGGTGGCGCGCGCGGCGACGAACTCGCCGCCGATCGCTTCGGTCACCATCTCCTCGATCTCCTCGGGGCGCGCGGTGCTCGTGATCGCGTACACCGTCTCCTCCGTCACCGAATCGCCGGTCGCCGCGGCGGCCTGGAGAGCGTTGATCGCGCGGCGCATGTCGCCGTCGGCGGCGTAGACGAGCGCGTCCACACCGTCCGCGGTGTAGTCAACGCCCTCGGCCTCCGCGACATGGCGGACGCGCTGGGCAACGGCCTCGTCTTTCAGGCCGGCGAAGCGGAAGACCGCACAGCGGGACTGGATGGGGTCGATGATCTGCGAGGAGTAGTTACAGGAGAGGATGAAGCGGACGTTGTTCGAGAACTGCTCCATCGTCCGGCGGAGCGCGCTCTGGGCGTCGCTGGTGAGCGCGTCGGCCTCGTCGAGGAAGATGACGCGGTAGTCGTAGCCGCCGAAGGAGGCACGCGCGAAGTTCTTGATACGGTCACGGACGACGTCGATCCCGCGCTCGTCCGAGGCGTTCAGTTCGAGGAAGTTCGCCTGCCAGTCGTCCCCGTAGAGTTCGCGCGCGATGGCGGTCGCCGCGGTCGTCTTGCCCGTCCCCGCGGGCCCCGCGAAGAGGAGGTTCGGGAGGTCGTCCTCGGCGACGTAGCTCTGCAACCGCGAGACGACGTCCTCGTGGCCGACGATGTCGTCGAGCGCCTCCGGTCGGTACTTCTCGACCCAGATCTCCTGTCGCCCCGCGTCTGCCATACCGGAAGGAAGCGCCCGGCGTCCCATAAGCGCCCCGAAGCGGCGGATCGACGAACGACGACGAGACGCTCACGCGCGACGGCGACACGCTGATACACGCCGGCGTCCACGCACACGTATGCACGTCACCGTCGAGGTCGTCGGCGAGGACGTCCACGAGTTCGACATCGAGGGGGCGTCCTACGCCGACCTTCTGGAGCGCGTGGACCTCAGTCCCCACGAAGTGTCCGTGATGGTCGACGGCCGCCCCGTGCCGGAGGATCAGCCCGTCGCGAGCGATCACGTAACCGTCCTCAGACTCGTCCGTGGCGGCTGAGCGCGGAGTCAAGATCCGGCCGGCCCGGGCGGGCGAACGTGTCGCCGTCCTCCGCGTGCTCGACGCCGCGATGTTGACGACGGACGCCGACGCGCTCGCCGAGCGGATCGCGGCGGGACGCGTGCTCGTGGCCGTCACGCCGGCGACCGGAAGCGACACGGAAGCGACCGACGAGCGCGTCGTCGGTGCGATCGAGGTCGGCGAGCGGAAAGGGAAACGAAGCGACGAGAGGTACGAAGCGAGCGACGGTGCACGCAGCGATGCGGGCGGCGTGGGTGGCGACGCGGAGCGCATGACGGGCGACGCAGGGCGCGTGAGTGACGACGCGGACGGCGGGCACATCGAAGCCATCGCCGTCCAGCGACGCCGCCGTGGACAGGGGATCGGCTCGGCGTTGATCGCGGCGGCCGCCGAGCGCTGGCGACCCCTGAGCGCCGACTTCGATGCCGACGTCCGGCCGTTCTACGAGAACGCGGGCTTCGAGATCACGGTACGCGAGGAAGACGGACGCTACCGTGGGCGACTACGCTAACGGCTCGACGAGGTCGCGCCCGGCGTCGAGGAGTTCCGCGACGCGCTCCTCGCTGCCGGCCTCGGCGTACACCCGCATCTTCGGTTCGGTCCCGGAGGGCCGAATGAGGATCCACGAGTCATCGACGAGTCGGACCTTGAAGCCGTCCGCGTCGTTCACGCCGTCGACGTCAACGCCCGCGACGGCGTCGGGGAGCGAGTCCGCGAGTTCGCTCACGACAGCGGCCTTCCGGTCGTTCGGGCAGTCGACGGAGGTCTTCGACTGGTACACCTCGCCGTATTCGTCCGTGAGCCGGTCCACGCGGTCATCGTAGGACTCCTCGGCGGCCGCGGCAGCGGCGACGAGCGCCATCAGGACGCCGTCCTTCTCGCGGACGTGGCCCTTGATGCTGAAGCCACCCGATTCCTCACCGCCCATCAGCGCGTCGCACTCCTTCATCTCCTCGGCGATCCACTTGAAGCCGACTACGGTCTCGTAGACCTCCTCGCCGTGCGCCTCCGCGACGCGATCGACGAGCGAACTCGTCGAGACGGTGCGGACCGCCGGCCCGGAGCGCTCGTCGAGGAGGAAGTCGTACGTCGCCGCGAAGAAGCGATTCTCGTCGAGGAAGCCCCGCTCGGGCGTGACGACCGCGATCCGGTCGGCGTCGCCGTCGTTCGCGATGCCGAGGTCCGCGTCGTGCTCCTGCACGGCGAGCGCGAGCCCCTGGAGGTTGGCGTCGTCGGGTTCCGGTGGGGTGCCGCCGAAGTCGGCGTCGCGCTCGCAGCGGTGGCGCTCGACGTCCGCGCCCGCCGATTCGAGGAGGCGATCGGTGACGTCCCGCCCGCTCCCGTGCATCGCGTCGTAGACCACGTCGAGGCCGTCGAGATCGGCGTCAACGAGGTCTCGACAGTGGTCGGCGTGTGGCGTCACGAGGTCGACTTCCGAGATTTCGCCGCGCTCGGCGTCGGGGTCGGCTTCGGGTGGGCGGAGGTGCGCCTCGATGGCCTCCGTGACGTGCGGAAGGGCGGGCGCGCCGTCCTCGGGAATGAACTTCACGCCGTTGTACTCGGGCGGGTTGTGCGACGCCGTCACGACGAGCGCGCCAGCGAGGTCGCGCTCGGCGATGGCGTGCGCGACAAGCGGCGTCGGGCAGTCCCGCTCGGGGAGGATGACGTCGTGGCCGTTGGCCGCGAGGACGTCCGCAATCTCCTCCGCGAACTCGCGGGAGGTCGGGCGGGCGTCGTAGCCGACGGCGACCGGGTCGCCCGCGTGCCCGACGTCGACGAGGTGGTCCACGGTCGCCTGCGCGACCATACGCACCCGCGGCGTCGTGAACACGTCGAGCGTCGCGCGCCAGCCGTCCGTGCCGAACGCGATAGCGTCGTCCATGGCCTATCTCCCGCCGCCGGCGGCAAAACGACTGCGGTCGGACGAACTCGACTGCCACGAGACGAGACAAGGAAAACCGACCTATAACGGCCTCCCACGGCCGTCACGCGGCGGGTCGATCAGTGGCCGTAAGGCGCTCGGGGACGAAACGACGACCATGATGGACCGACCGACGATCGTCGGCATCGCCGGGAGCCGCCGCGACGGGAGTTACACCAGAACCACGGTCGAACGTGTCCTCGACGCCTGCGAGGCCACGGGTGCCGAGACGGACCTGCTCGCGCTCGGCGACGTCGACCGGGCCTTCGACGACCGTGGGGGGATCATCGACCCGGACCTCAACGGCCGCGTCGAGGAGTTCGCCGAGAGCCTCGTCGAGCACGCCGAGCGATACCGGGACGCCGCGCCGCTCGCCCAGCGTCGGTAGCAGACGCCGGCTGAGAAGAAGGGCGGATTGGAAGAACGTGCACAACCGCCTCGAGCCCAAGAGTGCGCCGAGGTGCCATAAAATAACCAACACGTTTAGTGTTCTGTGATTGTTCGGTGAAATCATGAAGACATCAAGTCGGCGGAAGCTGCTATCAGGGATCGCCATCGCAACGGTTTCCGGGCTCGCGGGGTGTGGGGGGAGTAGCGGCGGTGGTAGTCCGAGCTCAACGACACGACAAAAGCAGTGTACCGCCGTACATGTGTCGGATATAGAATCTCAGTCACATCTCTTCGGCGATAACGAGTACAGTGCGACACTGGTGAATCAGGGTGATATAGCCGGGACAGTGACGCTCGAGTTAGCGTGGTATCCGACGGAAAGTTCGAACGCGCCAAGCGGAACGACGACGCAACGAGTGTCGATAGGCGCGCAGGCTACGAAGGATGTGACTATCAAAGCTAGCCCACCGACAGACGACTCGGACTACTACAACATGCAGATACGGAGTCAAGATTGCAAATACGAGTAGTACGTTCTCTGAGACACGGTTTCGGATATAGGAGCACCAAGCGTCGTTGACAGAAAACACCGGGTGAAGAGACAGGCGTTCGAGCCGGAGATTGACGGTATCAGCCTGATCGCATCACCAGTAACGCGTCGCAGCCCAGAGATGGACGCACACGATGGATGGCTATCTGCTGTCTCCGTCTGCGCATTGATTCGTAAACAGTACCGGGTCGCCCCGGCCCCTCTCTCACTCGTCGTCCTCGGTGGACGTAGCGTCGAGGTCCTTCTCGCCCCGATAGATGTCCGCGCCGTCCTGCACGACCTTCTCCGCGAGCACGGCACATTTGATCCGCATCGGCGTCACCTCGACGCCGAGGAGTTCGAGGACGTCGTCGCGATCGAGGTCGTCGATCTCGTCCAGCGTCATCCCGGGGAGCTCCTGGGAGAGCAGGCTCGCCGAGGCCTGGCTGATCGCACAGCCGTCGCCGTGGAACGCGACGTTCTCGACCGTCTCGCCGTCGTCCGCGAGTTCGACGTCGAACTCGATCTCGTCGCCACAGGAGGGGTTGAACCCCTCGTGGCTGAACGTCGGGTCGTCCAGTTCCCCGTGGTTCCGGGGGTTCCGGTAGTGGTCGAGGATCTGCTGTCGGTACATGTCCGATCCCATGCTCATGATGGCCGAACGTACGGACGTACGGCGGAAAAACGTTCCGTCGCCGGCGTTCTCGGGCGTCCTCGCCGACCTCGTCGCCGACGTTCTCGTGGAGCGATGGATGCCGACGTCCCGGGCCGCCGAGCGGCGTGTGCGGGACGATGGACCGTCGCGTTTTACCCGTTCCGTGCCGCACGGCGCAACGTGAGCCACAGGGACCGCCTCGCGCGAACGCTCCTCGACGAGTCGTGGGCGTACGGCTATACACTCACGATCTGGGGTGCGGGTGCGTTCCTCATCGCGGAGTTCGGCGTGCCGAGCCACCTCGACGTCATCGGCTACGTGACAGGGTCGCTTCTGGGCTTCGCAGCGCTCACATGGTACGGGTTCGGCGGCCTCCTCGTGAGCGTCGAGCGCGACAGCCGGGACATCCGCTCGGCCGTCGAGATGGTGCATCTCTTCGCGACGTTCTGCAACCTGCTCGGCGCGCTCGCCACGATCTGGCTCGCACACGCGCTGTCCGCCCCGGAGGCCGCCGTGTTCGGTCTCGTCGGCTTCGGGGCTACCGTCGGATACAGCCTCCTGTTGCTCGTCGAGGAGTACGTCGGCGAACGCTACCTCGACGACGCGACGCGTCCGGAGAACGATGTCGAAAACGAGTAGGCGTTACTCCTCGGCGGCGCGATCCGTGAGCTTCGCGTAGGCGCTCTTCGCGCCGACGCTCGTCTCGCCGACGAACGCGCCGGCGAGCGCGCCGACCGCACCGCCCGTGCTCGCCGCGTTCCGACTGACCAGACCGCCGATACCGGCACCGAGCGCCGCCCCGATCGCCGCGTACTTCGCACGGTTGACCGCTCGCGTGACTGCGTCCTTCATACTGCAACGTAATACGTGTGGCAGTATAAAAGCAGGGGGCGGGCGCGAAGGGGCCGCCCCGCGTGCGGTTGCTCAGCGGAAGATGTCGATCGCGCCCTCGACCCCCTCGATGAGCGTATCGACTTCCTCGCGGGTGTTGTAGAGGTAGAACGAGGCGCGGATGCTGGCGGGGACGCCCAGCGTGTCGTGGAGCGGCTGGGTGCAGTGGTCACCGGCCCGGACGGCGACACCGTAGTCGTTGAGGATGCTGGAGAGGTCGTGGGCGTGGATCCCCTCGACGTTGAACGCGACGAGGCCGCCGCGCTCGTCCGCGGGCGGACCGTAGATCTCGACATCGTCGAGCGTCGAGAGCTCGTCGTAGGCGTACTCGGTAACGTACTGCTCGTGGGCGTTGATCCGTTCGAGACCGATCTCATCGACGTAGTCGGCGGCCTCGGCGAACGCGATCCCCTCGGAGATGCTCGGCGTGCCCGCCTCGAACTTCCACGGGAGGTCGTTCCACGTCGCGTCGTCGTAGGTGACCTTCTTGATCATCTCGCCCCCGTAGAGGTAGGGGTCCATCGCTTCGAGGAGGTGCTGTTTGCCGTAGAGCGCGCCGATGCCCGTCGGGCCGGCCATCTTGTGCCCCGAGAAGGCGTAGAAGTCCGCGTCGATTTCCTCGACGTCGACCGGGCGGTTCGGGACGGCCTGCGCGCCGTCGACGAAGATCAGCGCGTCCTGCTCGTGGGCCATCTCCGCGAGTTCGCGCACAGGGTTGATCGTCCCGAGGACGTTCGAGGCGTGGACGACGGAGACCATCGCGGTGTCGTCGTCGATGAGGTCGCCGGCCGCGTCCATGTCGAGCGTCCCGTCGTCCTCGATGGGGATGTACTCGACCGTCGCGCCCGTCTTCTTCGCGATCTGCTGCCACGTAACGAGCGAGGCGTGGTGCTCCATCTGCGTCAGGACGACCGTATCGCCCTCGCCGAGTTCGTTCAGCCCCCACGCGTAGGCGACGAGGTTGAACGCCTCCGTCGTGTTCTTCGTGAAGACGATCTCCTCGCGTTCGCCCGACGCGCCGACGAACTCGGCGATCCGGTCGTGAGCCTCCTCGTACGCGATCGAGGCCTCCTGGCTCAGCTGATGGATGCCCCGATGGACGTTCGAGTTGTACTCGTAGTAGTAGTCCGTGATCGAGTCGACGACCCGGGTCGGCGTCTGGGTCGTCGCGGCGTTGTCGAAGTAGACGAGCGGCACGCCGTCGGCGACCTCGCGCTCCAGGATCGGGAAGTCCGCGCGGAGCGCCTCGACGTCGAGCGGGCTCTGTTCCTGCGTCCCCATATTGAGCGTAGCTAGAGCGTGAGAACGTTTGGTAGCTTCGGAAGCGCGAGCGGTTGCCGTCGTCGACGACGAGGCGGATGGGTGGACGCGGTCGATGGAGGTGAGAACGCGATACCGGTGCGTCGCGTGGCGGACGCGAGGGCGACGACGGTCGCGTCGGGCGGTGAGCGCGTCGCCCCCGCGGCCTACATCCGCAGGTATTGGGCGTGCGGGACGCCGCCGAGGTCGACGACGTTCGCTTCCGCGACGTAACCGGCGTCAATCGCTGTCGTGACGACGACGTCGCCGACGAGGTTGGCGACGCTCGCGCGCCCGAGGCTCTCCGTGAGGGCCTCGGTGTCGGTCTCGCTGTCGGCGTCGCCGTAGAACGACGGTTCGACGGTGACGGAGACGGTGCCGTTGTCGTACGTCTCGCCGACCGTCTCGCTGTCGGCGGCGGCGACGAGGAGGCCCCGATCGGTGCGGCGCTCGGTGAGATGGACGCTCATTCGCGCTGGCGTTCCTGCTCCACGAGGCGCTCCTCCTGGCGTTCGCGGATCTCCTCGGCCTGCTCGACGACGTCCGTTGCCTCTTCCTCGCGGCCGAGTTCGTCGAGCGCGCGGGCCTTCTCCTCGTAGACGTCGGCCTGCTTGAAGCCGAGGCGGATCGCGTTGTCGAGGGCGTCGAGCGCCGCCTCGTAGCGACCCTGCTCGTTCTCGATGAAGCCGAGGTTGTACCAGCCGTGCGGAAGGCGCTTGTCCTTGCGGACGGCGTCCTCGGCGTGCTGGTATGCCTCCTCGGTCTTCCCGTACTCCCAGAGGGCGTACGCGAGGTTCGTCTGTGCCTCGGCGGCGAACGGGCCGTCCTCGTCGACGTGGAGGGCCTCCTGGTGGGCGCTCGCGGCGGCGTCCCACTCCTCGAGTTCGGCGTGCGCGACACCCTGGTTCACCCGCGCCTCCTGCTCGTCCGTCTCGTCGTCAGTGAAGCGGGCGGCACGCTCGAAGGCATCGACGGCCTCCTCGAAGCGGTTGATCCCCATGTAGCTCAACCCGACGTCGATGAGCGAGTCGGCGTCCACCTTGTCCGCGGCGATGTTCGCGTCGTCGAGGAGGTCGACGAGGACCCGGTCGTCGACGGGATCGACTTCGGTCGGGTCGACGTCGAGCTCCGGTGGGTCGAGGTCGAACCCCTCGTAGGGGTCGTCGAACCCCTGGCCCTCGGAGAAACGGTGATCCGCGCCCTCGCGTGGCTCGCGGTCGGTCATAGTTCCGTTTGGCGGCCCGCGGGGTTAAGGGCTACGCCGCACGAGAGCCCGATATGCGGCTGTTCGTCAGCGTCGACCTCCCGGAGGAGCTCATCGGCCCGGTGCGCGACCTTCAAGCCGAGTTCGCGGACGCCGACGGCCTCGACTTCGTCGATCCCGCACAGGCGCACGTGACGCTGAAGTTCCTCGGCAACGTGAGCGACGGGGCGTACGAGGAGACGGTCGCGGCGCTCGAGCGCGCCGTCGAGTCCTCGTGCGTCGGGCCGTTCGATGCGACGTTCGGCGGGCTCGGCGTGTTCCCGAGCCTCGACTACATCAGCGTGCTGTGGCTCGGCGTCGACGGCGGGGCGGTCGAACTCGCGGCGCTCCACGAGGCCGTCGAACGCGAGTGCGTGGCCGCGGGCTTCGACCCCGTGGACGAGGAGTTCACGCCGCACGTCACGCTCGCGCGGATGCAACACGCCGGCGGGAAGGAGTTGGTGCAGCGCCTCGTCAGGGAGCGCGAGCCGACGGTGGGGACGGCGCGCGTCGCGGAGGTGCGACTGACGGAGAGCACGCTGACGCACGAGGGGCCCGTGTACGAGACACGCGAGCGGTTCGCGCTCGGGCGCTGACGCTACTCCTCGTCCGCGTTCTCGCTCTGACCGAGGTTCCCCTCGCGCCAGTGTTCGAGTGTCTCCTCGAGGGCGGCGGCACAAGATTCGACGTCCGTCATCGTCAGCCCGTCCGTGGTGAGGAACACGCCCTCGCGATCGGTGGTGACGCGGAGGAGATAGCCGTTCGTGAACGCGCGAATCGTGTAGTCGTATTCGCCGAGCTCGCTGCCCGCGTAGGCGTCCTGCGTGAGCTGGAAGGACTGCCACTCCGCGCCGATGAACGCCGAGAGGTCGGCGTCGCGTTCGAGGTCGGAGCGGAGGTAGACCTGCTCGTAGTCGGTGTGCGTGAAGTACGTCACCGACCGGAGGCTGTCGCCGAGCGCGGTGCGTGCGATAATTCGCAGGCGTTCGCGGGCCTCCTCGGAGAGCAGGTCGTGCTCCAGTTCGGCGTCTTCGTTGGCCATAGTGGGGGTGTCCGCGTACAGCCCCTTAACTGGTCGGGCAGGCCCGTACGGCCGGTCGAGAAGAACACTCTTTTAACTGCGGCGGCGAAACGTTCGTACCACTATGGGCAAGAAGTCCAAGGCCACGAAGAAGCGGCTGGCGAAGCTGGAGCGCCAGAACAGCCGCGTCCCGGCGTGGGTCATGATGAAGACGGACCGCGACGTGCAGCGAAACCCCAAGCGCCGCCACTGGCGGCGTAGCGACACGGACGAGTAACGATGAGCGCCAGCGACTTCGAGGAGCGCATCGTTACCGTCCCGCTCCGCGACCTGCAGGCCGTCGCAAAACACGAGCGCGCCGGGAGGGCCGCGACGCTCGTTCGCGAACACCTCGCGAAACACTTCTCCGCCGACGAGGAGGAGGTCCGACTCGATCCCTCGATCAACGAGGCCATCTGGTCGCGATCGAACAAGAACCCGCCGCGGAAGCTTCGCGTACGTGCCGCCCGCTTCGAAGAAGAGGGCGAGACGGTCGTCGAGGCCGAGCACGCAGACGAGTAACTACACCTTGCTCCGCGCTTCGTTCTCCGGATCACCGTACGTCGGCGTGTTCGCCCGCGCGACCGACCACTGCGTACTCGTCCGGCCCGACCTCGACGACGACCTCGTCGAATCGGTCGCAGAGGAGCTGGAAGTCCCCGCGATCCGCACGCGGGTCGGTGGATCGAGCACCGTCGGATCGCTCGCGGCCGGCAACGGCAGCGGTATCCTCGTCAGCGGCCGCGTCCGCGACCGGGAACGCGAGCGCATCGCCGCGGAGACAGACCGGCCCGTCGGGGCGCTCCCGGGTCGCGTCAACGCCGCCGGCAACGTCGTCCTGGCGAACGACACCGGCGCGTACGTCCACCCGGATCTCGACCGCGAGGCCGTGCAGGTCGTCCGGGACACCCTCGACGTCCCCGTAACGCGCGGGCACATTGCGGACGTCGAAACCGTCGGGACGGCCGCCGTCGCGACGAACGACGGCGTCCTCTGTCACCCGAAGACGACCGACGACGAACTCGACGCGCTCGAGGACGTCCTTGGCGTCCCCGCCGACATCGGCACGATCAACTACGGCGCACCGCTCGTCGGCTCCGGCCTCGTCGCCAACACGCAGGGCTACGTGGTTGGTGAGGACACGACCGGCCCCGAACTCGGCCGGATCGAGGACGCCCTCGGCTACATCTAGGCTTCTTTCATTTCTCCGGTCTCATCGAGCTGTGAAACGCCCACACGCAACATCCTAAGATACTTCCCGCTCGCGGCCCCGAATTTACGCATGAGTCTCGGAGGCGGCGGTGGCGGTCGACAGCAGCTACAGGAACTCTCCCAACAGATTCAGGCCCTCGAAGAGGAGCAGGCCGAACTTGAGGCGGAGGTCGAATCCCTCGAACAGGAAAAGCGTGAGGCCGACGAGGCCATGGAAGCGCTGAACACGATCGAGACCGGCTCGACGGTGCAGGTGCCGGTCGGTGGCGGCGCGTACGTCCGCGCGGAAGTCAAGGACATCGACGAGGTCGTCGTCGACATCGGTGCCGACTACTCGGCCGAGCGCACCCAGGAGGGTGCCGTCGAGAGCCTGGAGACGAAAAAGGAGACGCTCGACGAGCGCATCGAGGACGTCCGCGAGGAGATCGCGGAGGTCGAAGAGGAGAGCGCGCAGCTCGAACAGCAGGCCCAGCAGGCCCAACAACAGATGATGCAACAGCAGATGCAACAACAGCAGGGCCAGCAGGGCGACGGCGAGTAACACCACATGTTCGACGGGCTGAAGGAGAAGCTCGGTCGGTTCCGCAAGGACGCCGAGGAAGTCGCGGAGGAGAACGCCGAGGCGGTCGAAGCCGAGGACGAGGCCGAGACTGCGGAACCGACCGAAGAGACGGCGGCCGACACCGAGTCGGGCGCTGACGTCGCGGAGCCGGCCGACGCGACGGCTGGCGGGCAGACGACCGACGAGTCGGCGACGGAGCCACAGGCTGCGGAACCCGCGGGCGAACCTGAGGACGAACCGACGAGCGACGCGTCCGCAGCGGCCGAGGCGGCGACGACGAGCGAGTCGACAGCGGAGCCCGAACCGTCCGCATCGACGGCGAGCGAACCGGCGACGGAGCCGCCGACCGAGCCGGAATCCGAGCGGACGGACGAGGCGGCTACCTCGGCGGGGGCGGAATCGGACGAGGGAGCCGAGCCCGAAGAAGGGACGGAACCCGAAGCGGAGACCGAGCCGGCGGACGAGAGCGACGAGTCCTCATCGGGCTTCGGCTTCGCGAAGAAGGCTAAATCCGCGGTGCGCGGGCGGGTCGTCATCGAGGAGGAGGATCTAGAGGACCCGCTCTGGGAACTCGAGATGGCGCTCCTCGAGAGCGACGTCGAAATGAGCGTCGCGGAGGCGATCCTCGATCAGATCCGCGCGGAACTCGTCGGCCAGGAGCGCAAGTTCACGGAGTCGACGGGCGATCTCGTAGACGAGGCGCTGCGCGACGCGCTGCTCTCCGTCATCGGCGTCGGGCAGTTCGACTTCGACGAGCGCGTTGCCGAGGCCGACAAACCGCTCGTCATCGTCTTCACCGGCATCAACGGCGTCGGGAAGACGACGAGCATCGCGAAGCTCTCGAAATACCTCGACGACCGGGGGTTCTCCTCGGTCATCGCGAACGGCGACACGTATCGCGCCGGCGCGAACGAGCAGGTGCGCGAGCACGCCGAAACCCTCGACACGAAACTCATCGCGCACGAGCAGGGCGGCGACCCGGCGGCCGTCATCTACGACGGCGTCGAATACGCGGAGGCGAACGACATCGACGTCGTCCTCGGCGACACCGCGGGACGGCTCCACACCTCCGATGACCTGATGGAGCAGCTCGCGAAGATCGACCGCGTCGTCGATCCGGACATGACGCTCTTCGTCGACGAGGCCGTCGCCGGGCAGGACGCGGTCAACCGCGCGCGCGAGTTCGACGACGCTGCGGAGATCGACGGCGCGATCCTGACGAAGGCGGACGCCGACTCGCAGGGCGGTGCCGCCATCTCCGTCGCGTACGTCACCGGGAAACCGATCCTCTTCCTCGGAACCGGCCAGGGGTACGACGACCTGCAACGCTTCGACCCCGAAGCGCTCGTCGACGACCTGCTCGGACTCGAGGAGTAGCGCGGAACCGGCCGCTCCGCGACGTGCTGCGGGCCGTGGCAATTTTACGCGAGCGTGACTCAGATCGTCTCCTCGGGCGCGCTCGCGGCGAGGAGGACGAGGTCGCGCCGGCCACGACGGTCGTAGGCGCGGACGTCGTCCGCGGACCAGGGCGGGACGGCGACGAGCAGTCGGGCCGCGAGATCGTCCGTCACCGACGGGTCCGGGTCGCCGTCCGGATGGGAGAGGAACCGCCCGCGGGTCCGTCCGGACGGCGTAGCGAGGTCGACGCCGAAGACCGCGGTGAGCGCGCTGCCGGCGTCCGGGAGATAGAACTCGGCGAAGACCGGCGTGTCAGCCGGGACGTCGGCGAGTGGCGTGCCGGGCCCGTCGTCGGCATCGAGGTCGCCGGCGGGCCGTACGGTGAGTACGACGGAGAGCGTGTCCGGCTCGGCGTCGGTGGCGAGTTCGCAGAGCGCCTCGACGAGCGCGCGCGTCGCGTACACCGGGTCAACGTCGTCCGCCACCGTCAGACCGGATCACCCGGGGCGTTCGACTCGCGGACACGCTCGACCTCGGTTCGGTACCGGTCGGCGACGTCGTCGTCCGCGACCGGCACGAGTTTCGCAGGGTCGACGTCGCGGGCGGCGGTCGGGTCGGGAGCGTTCAGCGACTGTTGTTTCTCGAAGCGGCGTTCGCCGTCCGGCGTCGCGTAGCGGACCGTGAGCATCCCCTTGTCGGTGTACTCGCGGCCGACGAACCAGACGCGGACGTCCTCGTCGTCGCTCATACGTCGTCCGTGGGGCCGGGCGCGTTTGGCTCTGTGGGTCGACGAGCGCGACGTTCAAACGCCCGCGGGCGCTAGCACGGGGTGATGGACGACGAGGCGGTGCGCGAAGCCGCAGGCTCCCTCCCGACGGAGCCCGGCGTCTACCAGTTCCAGCGCGACGACGGCACGACGCTCTACGTCGGAAAAGCCGTCGACCTGCGCGCGCGGGTGCGTTCGTACGCGGATCCCCGCTCGGCGCGGATCGCGCGGATGGTCGAGCGCGCCGAAACGCTCGGTTTCGCGGTGACGGACACGGAGACCCAGGCCCTCCTCCTGGAGGCGAACCTGATCAAGCGCCACCAGCCGAAGTACAACGTCCGACTGAAGGACGACAAATCCTACCCGCTCGTCCAGTTCACGGCCCACGCGTTCCCACGGATCGAGGTGACGCGCGACCCCGACGGGGGGAGCGAGGCACAGCGTACCACGGGACGGGCGAACGGGGACGCCGTGAGTCTGCCGGCGGTGTACGGCCCCTACACGGATCACGGACGCGTCGAGACGGTCGTGAAAGCGATCCGCGAGACGTACGGCCTACGGGGGTGTTCGGACCACAAGTTCGCGGGCCGGGAGCGGCCCTGCCTCGATCACGACATCGGGCTCTGCTCCGCGCCGTGTACGGATGAGATCGACGCCGCGGCGTACGCGGAGGACGTTGCGGCGGCCAAGCGGTTCTTCGAGGGCGAGACCGGCGCGCTCGCCGATCCGATCGAACGCGAGATGGAGCGGGCCGCGCAGGCCCAGGAGTTCGAGCGCGCCGCGAATCTCCGCGACCGCCTCGAGGCCGTCCGTGCGTTCCACGGCGGCGGCGGGGAGGCCGTCGCCGCACGGGGCGGTGAGCGTCACGTCGACGTCCTCGGGGTCGTCGTGGAAGGCGACACGGCGACCGTCGCGCGCCTCCACAGCGAGGGCGGCCAGCTCGTCGATCGCGAGCAACACACCCTCACCGCACCCGAAGGAGAGGAGCGCGTCGCGGACGTGCTCGCAGCGTTCATCCCCCAGTATTACGCCGAGCGGACGCTTCCGGACGCCCTGCTCCTCCCGGAGGATCCGGGCGACAACGACCTCTCGGCGTGGCTCGACGCCGAGGGCGTCGCCATGCGCGTGCCGGGGGCGGGCCGCGAGGCGAAGCTCGTCGACCTCGCGCTGAAGAACGCCCACCGGCGCGCGGGCGGCCGGGACGAGCTCTCGGCGCTTCGCGACGCCCTCGGCCTCGATCGGCGGCCGGTGCGGATCGAGGGTGTCGACGTCAGCCACGCGCAGGGGAAGGCCGTCGTCGGGAGCGACGTGACGTTCGTCGAGGGGAGCGCCGAGAAGGGCGACTACCGCCGGAAGAAGCTCGCGGAGGAGAACGACGACTACGCGAACATGTACCGACTCGTCTCGTGGCGTGCTCGGCGCGCCGTCGCGGGCCGGGACGACCGGCCCAATCCCGACCTCCTGCTCGTCGATGGTGGGCGCGGGCAGTTGGATGCGGCGCTGGACGCCATCGACGACGCAGACTGGGACGTCCCCGCGGTGGCGCTCGCCAAGCGCGAGGAGGTCGTGATCACGCCGAACGGCACGCACGACTGGGACGCGGACGCCCCGCAGCTACACGTCCTCCAGCGCGTCCGCGACGAGGCCCATCGCTTCGCCGTCCAGTATCACCAGAGCCTCCGTGACAGCGTCGACACCGCACTCGACGAGGTGGCGGGGATCGGTCCCGAGACGCGGAAACGCCTCCTCCGGCGGTTCGGGAGCGCCGAGGGCGTCCGGGCGGCGAGCGTCGCCGAGCTGCGGGACGTCGATGGCGTCGGGCCCGCGCTCGGCGAGCGCCTCGATCGGCGGCTCTAAGCGGCTGGGAACGAGGCGGGGCAACGGCTAAGGATGCCCGGCGGGATGGTTCACGTATGTCCGGGGACGACGCGACACGGCGGTTCTTCCGCACGCTCGGGCGCGCGAGCGCTCGCGTGCGACGCTGGCACCTCGTCGTCGGTGTCCTCACGCTCGCCGCGCTCCTCGTCGCCGCCAGCGTCGGAACGGGGGCGGTCCTCACCGTCCTCGCCCTGAGCGCGCTCGTCGTCCTCGGCGTCGAGAGCGTCGAGATCGTACAGGCATACGAGCGCCGCCCGTACACCGTCTTCGGGGCCTATCAGGGTATTCTCGGCCCAGGCCTCAATCTCGTCATCCCGTTCGTCACCGAGACGCACGCCTTCGACACGCGCACGCAGACTATCGAGGTACCGACGCAGGAGGCCATCACGCGCGACAACTCGCCGGTCCGCGCGAGCGCCGTCGTCTACCTCAACGTCGTCGACGCCGAGAAGACGTTCCTCGAAATCGACGGCTATCGCGACGCCGTCGCGTATCTCGCGCAGACGTCGCTGCGCGCGACCATCGGCAACATGGAGCTCGATGCGACGCTCAGCGAGCGAACGGCGATGAACGAGCGGATCCACGAGCAGCTCGACGAGACGGTCGCCGGGTGGGGCGTCGCCGTCGAGGCCGTCGAAGTGAAACGCGTCATACCGAGCGAGGGCGTCGTGAGCGCGATGGAGCGACAGAGCGCCGCCGAACGCCACCGCCGCGCCGCCATCCTCGAAGCACAGGGAGCACGGGGGGCGGCTGTCGAGCGCGCCCTCGGCGAGCAGCGGGCCGCGGTGTTACGTGCGGAGGGCACGAAGCGTGCGAGCGTCCTCGAAGCGCAGGGTGACGCCGCCGCGACGATCCTCCGTGCCCGCGCCGCCGAAGCGATGGGCGAGCGCGCGCTGATCGATCGGGGATACGACGCGATCGAGCGTATCGGGCGCGGCGCGGCGACGACGTACGTCGTCCCACAGGAACTCACGTCGCTCGTCGGGCGCTACGGCCGGCAGCTCGGCGACGGGAGCGAGAACAGCGCACTCACATCGAACGCCGTCGACCTCGTCGAACTCGATCTGGACGACGTGATCGAGACGCCCGCGGACGCCGACGCAGTCGAGATCGAAGTCGAGTAGCTACCAGTCCGCGTCCGGTTCGGGCGCGATCCCGTCGTCATCGGCGTCGAGGTCATGTTCCTCGCGAAGGTTGGTGATACGATCACGGATGTCAGCGGCGAGTTCGAACTCGAGGTTCGAGGCGGCCTCCTCCATCCGCGTTTCGAGCTCGGCGACGCGTTCGGCGGCAGCCTCGGCATCTGCCGGCGTCTCGCCACTCGTCGCGTCGCCGGTGTCGGTCTTCGTGCCGGGAAGGTTCGTCTCGGAGACCTCCTTCTGGATCGTCTGTGGGTCGACGCCGTGCTCCTCGTTGAACGCCTGCTGAATCTCGCGGCGGCGCTCGGTCTCCTCGATGGCCTCGGTCATCGCGTCCGTCGTCTCGTCCGCGTAGAGCACGGCTTTCCCGTTCACGTTGCGCGCCGCGCGCCCCATCGTCTGGATGAGGCTCGTCCGCGAGCGAAGGAACCCCTGCTGGTCGGCGTCGAGGATCGCGACCAGGGACACCTCGGGGATGTCCAGGCCCTCGCGAAGGAGGTTGATGCCGACGAGGACGTCGAACTCGCCGAGGCGGAGACCGCGGATGAGTTCGTGGCGCTCCAGGGTGTCCGTCTCGTCGTGCATGTACTCGACGGCGACGCCGGCTTCCTCAAGGTATTCGGTGAGATCCTCAGCCATCCGCTTCGTGAGCGTCGTCACGAGCGTCCGCTCGTCGCGCTCGGCACGCTCGCGGACGCGCGCGAGCAGGTCGTCGATCTGCCCGTCCGCGGGCGACACCTCGATTTCGGGGTCGACGAGATGCGTCGGGCGGACGACCTGCTCCGCGATGCGCCCCGAGACTTCGCGCTCGTAGTCGCCCGGCGTCGCGGAGACGTACAGCGTCCTGTCCGTTTTCTCCTCGAACTCCTCGAAGCTCAGGGGACGATTCGCGTACGCCGTCGGGAGGCGAAAGCCGTTGTCGACGAGGCTCTCCTTGCGGGCTTTATCACCCGCGAGCTGGCCCTTGATCTGCGGGACGGTACGGTGGGACTCGTCGATGACCGTGAGGAAGTCGTCCGGGAAGTAATCGAGGAGGGTGTAGGGTGCATCCCCGCGCTCCCGATCGGAGAAGTAAAGCGTGTAGTTTTCGATCCCGGAGCAGTAGCCGGCCTCCTGGAGCATCTCGAGATCGAACGTCGTGCGCTCCTCGATGCGCTGGGCGGCCAGCAGGTCGCCCTCGCGTTCGAACTGGCCGACACGCTCCTCCATGTCCGCCTCGATCCGCGCCATCGCGTCCTCCAGTCGCTTCTCGGGGATCGAGTAGTGTTCCGCCGGGTGGAAGAGCACTGCGGGCTCCTCGGAGACCACCTCGCCCTCAAGCGGATCGAGCTTCGTCAGGCGATCGACCTCGTCGCCCCAGAACTCCACGCGGACAGCGTAGCGCCCGTACATCGGGTACACCTCGACGGTGTCGCCCCGGACGCGAAAGGTGCCCTGCGTGAAGTCCACGTCGTTGCGCTCGTAGTTCAGATCGACGAGCCGCGCGAGCAGTTCGTCGCGATCCAAGGTCTCCCCGCGCTCGACGGAGAGCGACATGTCGACGTAGTTCGACGGGTCGCCGAGCCCGTAGATCGCCGAGACAGACGCGACGACGATCACGTCATCACGCGTCAGCAGCGAGCGCGTCGCCGAGTGGCGCAGCCGGTCGATCTCCTCGTTGACCGAGGCGTCCTTGTCGATGTACGTGTCCGTCTGCTCGACGTACGCCTCGGGCTGGTAGTAGTCGTAGTAGGAGACGAAATACTCGACGGCGTTGTTAGGAAAGAGGTTCTTCAGCTCATCGTAGAGCTGCGCCGCGAGCGTCTTGTTGTGCGCGATGACGAGCGTCGGCTCTTGGACCTCCTCGATGACCCACGAGACCGTGTTCGTCTTCCCCGAACCCGTCACGCCGAGGAGCGTCTGGGCGTCCATCCCCGCCTCGAAGCCCGAGGCGAGCGCCTCGATCGCGTCCGGTTGATCCCCCGCCGGGTCGAACGGCGCGTCGACGCGAAACTCCCGTTCGGCGTCCGGGCGATCCGGTTGCAGCGGGACGGCGTCACTCATTAGACGTGTTTGGCGGCGTAGCTACGTAAGTGGCGTGCCGAGGACGCGTCGAAACGCTTAGGCGGCCGTTCGATGACTGGTACGTTATGGTGATCGAGGAACTCCGAAACGCGAGCGAAACGCTCGCCGCCGCCGCGGACGACTGTGACGACGACGACCTGCGCGACCGACTCGCCACGCAAGCTGACGCGCTCGGATCGCTCGCCGAGCAAGAGCGAGGGCCCGATCACGGTCGCCTCGCCCGACACACGCACGCGCTCCAAGACATCGCGTCGGACACGGACGACGAGGGCGTGACGGCGGCCGTCGACGACGCGCTCGATTCCGTGCGGTCCTATCGCGAAACGGTCAGCGGGGTTTGAACTACCCCTCCCGACTCCCTCGCCGTGGTCCGAGAGCGCGTGATCTCTCTCGTCATAGCGGGGAAGTAACGCGTTCCCGCGTGCGGTCAGAACGCTCCGCGTCCTGACGACGTCACGAACGACGCGAAGCGCCTTTTGAACGGCTCCCGTCGGGGTCTCCACCTCGAAATGTGCTGCATCCGGGCGCACGAAACGTGCCACAGATGGAAGTATCAGGACGCCGAAGGAGGGGCATGGACGAGGTGGGGGAGCGGGTGTTCGACGACACCAAGGGGGCCGAACGGGTGGTCCTCTTCATGTCGCCGGGCCGCGATCGCGAACTGCTCGCGGAGTGGTTCGGAACCGCCACCGACTACACCGTTGTCACCGCGACCGACACGGACGATCTCCCGGCCGACTACGACCTCTGCCTTCTCGACGACGACACGTCCAACGCGTGGCATGATGCCGTCAGCGAGCGGACAACCGACGCCAAGCCGATCTATCTGCCACACGTCCTACTGACGACACACGACCGCCAAGACACGTGGCACGCGGACAGTGTGGACGACGTCGTCTCACTCCCGGTTGGTCGAGATGAACTCCATCGGCGCATCGAGAACCACCTCCGGACGCGACGGGCGTCGCTCACCCTCGCCGAACGCGAACAGCGCCTTCGACTCTTCCAACGGGGAATTGAGGCCGCCTCACAGGGGATCACCATCGCGGATGCCGAGGCGGACGATATGCCCATCATCTACGCGAACGACGCCTTCCAGCGGATCACGGGATACGAAACCGACGAGGTGGTCGGACGAAACTGCCGGTTTCTCCAGGGACGGAACACCGACGAGGCGGCCGTCACGACGCTGCGTAAGGGGATTGAGCGCGGCGAACACGTCTCCATCGAGATCCTCAACTACCGGAAGGACGGGACGCCATTCTGGAATCAACTCGACGTCGTCCCCATACGTGACGACGACGGCGACATCACGCACTATCTCGGGTTCCAACAGGACGTGACACAGCGCAAACGCCGCGAGCTCCGCCTCTCCGTCCTCAATCGCGTCCTCCGCCACAACTTCCGGAACAAAATGACCGTCATCCGCGGCTATGCGGAGCGTATCGAGACCGGCGAGAGCGCACCCGAAGACGCAGAGAAGATCCGCCGCGCGGCGGACGAGCTCCTCCAAATCGGGACACAGATGTACGAGTTCGATACCCTCGTCGCTGACGGGGAGGCCGAGGACGAAGTGTTCGACGTCATTCCCCTCGTCAGAAGCGAAGTCGACGCACTCCGGAAACACGTCCCGAACTCCGACATCGCCACGGATCTCCCGGAACACGCCGTCATTACCAGTCACCCGTCGCTACGCGCCGCCCTCCGCGGGTTCTTCTCGCTCTTCGAGGACGACGCGACAGTGAAACTCGACATTGCGATCCACGAGCAGAACGATCGCGTCCGTCTCACCGTGACCGACCGGAGCGACGTGCTGAGTCGCCACGATATCGAGATCGTCGCACGGGACACCGAGACGCCGCTCGAACACCTCGACCGACTCGAACCCTGGTTGCTCCGGTGGGCGGTCGAGCAGTCGAGCGGCGAGTTTGGCGTCGAGACGGCCCACCAGTACCCGACCGTCACGATGCACCTGAACGCGGCCAAGTCGGAATAAGAGCTATTCGGGTCGCCCCTACACGGGGGACGAATGAGCGACGACAGCGACGACCGCATGAGTACCGGAGTGGCGGGTCTCGACGAGGTCCTCGGCGGTGGCCTCATCTCCAAGCAGAGCGACATGCTCCATGGGCAACCCGGGGCGGGGAAATCGCTCCTCGCACCCGTGTATCTCGTCGACGGCATCGAGCAGGACGAGGAGTGCCTCTTCGTCGCGCTGGAAGAGACGGAAACCGACATCCGACGGAACGCCGCCGCCATCGGTCTCGACATCGACGGAATCGCCGGCCTCGATCTCACTCCTGGATCGAGCGCGGTCACCGACGATGACCCCGAGCGACCGAAGGAGATATCAGCTACTTGGCTGACAACATCGTCCGTCTCCGCTACATCAAGATGGACGGCGAGTTGCGGAAGGTCGTCGGCGTCCTCAAGAAACGAACCAGCGACTCCCAACGCACCTCCGCGAGTTCGAAGTCACGCGCCACGGAAGCAAGACCGGCACACCGCTCACCGGTCTGCGGGAGATCCTCCGCGAGACGCCCGAACAGCCGGACGAATGAAACCGTATCCGTGAAAAAGCCAAGGGCCGGATTTGAACCGGCGGTGGGCGGCTCTGCAGGCCGCTGCGTTAGGCCGGACTCTGCCACCTTGGCGCGACTCGACGTAGCGGACTGGCGCGCTTAAACGTAGCGATCCGGTATGAAAGCCAGTTTGGAGAGGGCAGTCGCTCTCCGGAGAATGAATGTGGGGGCGTCCGATTTGGACGCCAACTATGAATAGC